>JAZLEZ010000017.1:0-10344 GCA_045615505.1 Sphaerochaetaceae bacterium
ACTGTATCCGAAAACGTCTTGAAGCAGAAAGAAAAATCTGTAAAACTACTTAACAGAGGTAATTTTCAAATCAGAGGTTGTGTTTTTACTTCTGATGTGCCCTGATTCTTCAAAAATTCAGAGTTTTGAAAGTTCCTCAATAATATATACATTATTCAAGTTTTTAATATAAAATTCAATCAAGAAACATTTCATAGGAGCAGTTATGTCAGTGTTTGCAACTTTTAAAAAGGGTGGTATTCATCCTGCTGACAAGAAAAGTCTTTCAAAGGATTCTAAAATTAAAACTTTGAAAATGCCTGAAGAATTGACAGTAGCTATGTCCCAACATCTCGGAGCCCCTGCTGCTTTACTTAAGAAAGCAGGTGACAGAGTTGAAAGGGGAGAGCTTATCGGACAGGCAAGCAGTTTTATTTCCGCAAATGTCCACAGTCCCGCAAGCGGCATAATCAAAGAGATAAAAAAAGTCACTTTGGCAAACAGTGTATGTGTTGATGCGGTTGTTATTAAAACCGATGAAGTTCAACCGGATAAATATACGGAAAAGTTCAAATGGAACAATCTCAGTAAGAATGAACTCATAGAAATCATCAAGAACAACGGTATTGTTGGTTTGGGTGGAGCAACTTTTCCGGCCAATGTCAAAGTATCCGTACCGGAAGGAAAAACCGTTGATTGTCTTATAATTAACTGTGTTGAATGTGAACCTTATCTTACAACTGATTACAGACTGATGATGGAGCATACAGATGAATTGCTTGAGGGCATTCTGATCTGTACTGCCATTACAAATCCCAAGCAGACTGTAATAGGTGTTGAAGCCAATAAAATGGATGCAGTTGAGAGATTTGAAAAAGCGATTGCCGATAAAAATCTGAACATTAAAGTACAACCGTTGAAGATGAAGTATCCGCAAGGTGATGAAAAACAACTGATTAAAGCTGTTATCAACAGAGAGATTCCTTCCGGAAAGCTTCCATTGGATGTAGGAGCCGTTGTTATCAATGCAGCTAGTATTTTTGCAATATACGAAGCAGTTGTTCTGCATAAACCATGCATCGAAAGGGTTGTTACAGTATCAGGCGAATGTGTCAATGAACCGGGGAACTTCCTTGTTCCTATCGGAACAAATATTTCATACTTGATAAATAATGCCAAAGGATTCAAGACAGAACCGGATAAAATTATTTCCGGTGGTCCCATGATGGGTTTTGCATTTTATGATATGAATACACCCACAACAAAAGGAACAGGCGGAATTACCTGCATCATGGATGAAAAAGACCATAAACAGACAGCTTGTATTTCATGCGGTCGTTGTGTTGCAGCTTGTCCCATAGGATTACAGCCCACAAGAATGTATCATATGATTATCAACGGTCAATACGAATCTGCTATGAAAAACAGTCTGATGGACTGTAAAGAATGCGGATGCTGTGCATATAGTTGTCCTGCGCATCTTGATCTTGTTCATGCTTTTAAACTCGGTAAAAAAATGGGGAGAAAAAAATGAGAACAGTAACAACATCTCCGCACTTTCACAGCGGTGCCAGTACACGCAAAATAATGTTGAATGTAGTCATAGCTCTTACACCTTCATGGTTGTGGGGAGTTTATGTGTTCGGAATCAATGCTTTATCTGTAATGTTGGTAAGTATGGCTTCGGCTGTTCTTACAGAATACCTTCTGGGAAAAGTCAGTCACGAATTTACCATTGACGATTGTTCTGCTCTTGTTACCGGAATGATGATAGGTATGAATATGCCTGCTGATGTTCCTTTGTTCATACCTGTACTTTGCAGTGCCTTTGCCATTGCAATCTGCAAATGGACTTTCGGAGGTCTTGGTTGCAACTGGGCAAATCCTGCCATTGCCGGCAGAGTATTCGTATTTTTTTCGTTTTCTTCTGCAATGAGTAAATTTCCCAATCCCAAGACTCTTGAATTTCCAAGTGCCGTCAGTTCTGCTTCTCCGCTTTCTTTTACAAAGACAATAATCTCCTCAAAAGAAGCATTTGGGCTGACTTCTATGGAGATTCTTGCAGGAGAAGGTTATCCGGTTTCTGATTTTGCCGTAAAACTCAGCAATGCAACCGGTTTCAACCCCTACAATATTGATGCTTTTTTCGGAAATATTCCCGGATGTATCGGAGAAGTTTCAAAGTTCCTTCTTCTTGTCGGTATTATTTATCTTTTTATTACCAAAATAATTACTGTATATATTCCACTTTCATATATCGGAAGTTTTGCACTTTTCACTTGGATTTTTTCCGGAATTCCTAACGGAATGGGATTATTCCATGGAGAAGTAGTCGCATCATTGCTAAGAGGAAGTCTTATTATTGCAGCTTTTTTCATGGCAAATGATATGGTTACTTCACCTATAGCAAAAACAGGTCAGATTATTTACGGTATCGGTTGCGGATTTCTCACATTCCTTTTCAGGTCATTCGGTTCAATACCGGAGTCCTGCAGTGTGGCAATTTTAATGATGAATATCGTAACACCTACAATCAATAAGTACTATATTCCAAAAAAATTCGGGGAGGTTTCAAAATGAATAAAACATTCAAACCTGCCGTAGTTCTGTGTCTTATCTGTGCTGTTGCTGCCCTTGTTCTTGCATTTGTAAATAAAATCACTGCTCCGGCTATAGCTGCATATGAAGAAAATGTCGTTTTACAGGCATATAAAGATGTTGCAGGAAATTATGAACTCGGTTTAAAGAAAGACTATTCCGATGAGTATGTTGAATGTTCCTTTGAACTGAAGGATGGAAACAAGACTGTGGGTTATGTTCTCAATCTCAAATCCAAAGGTTACGGGGGAGAAATGGTTCTTGTTGCCGGTTATGACCTTAACGGAATTGTCATCAATGCTAAAATGCTATCTAACAGTGAAACTCCGGGTCTCGGGAAAAAGTCGGAAAATCCTGACTATATGAAAATATTCTGTGCAAAGGATCCTGTTCCTGCAAATAAGAATATGTTATCCGATTCTGAAGCTGATATGGTTTCGGGTGCCACAATGACATTTACCGGTGTTTCCAAAGCTATCAATTACGGAAGCAATTTTGTAAAACAGTTAGACGGAGGTACCAAATGAAAGGCAATATGAAAGAACTTACAAAAGGTCTTTTTAAAGAAAACCCTACATTTATCATAATGCTCGGTATGTGTCCTACACTTGCTGTTACAACTCAGGTTGTAAATGCATTGAGTATGGGTGCCGGCGTTCTGTTTGTTCTCCTGTTCAGTAATATTTTTATTTCGTTGCTGAAAAATGCTATTCCCAACAGTGTAAGAATTCCTTGCTATGTTGTTGTAATAGCATCATTTGTTACGATAGTTGAAATGGTTTTTCATGCATACCTTCCGAGTGTTTATAATGCTTTGGGTGTTTATCTTCCGCTTATAGTCGTAAACTGCATTATTCTTGGCAGAGCAGAAGCTTTTGCCAATAAAAATACCTTACTTGATTCGGCTTTTGATGCAATAGGTATGGGAATCGGATTTACCATGGCGCTTACTCTGATTGCTCTTATCAGAGAATCCATCGGTGCCGGTTCTATTACTTTGATTCCAATCGGAAACTGGAACGGAGTAATTTCCGTACCTTTTTTCAATAAATGGCCTGTCAGAGTTCTCACCCTTGCTTCCGGAGCTTTACTTCTTATGGGTTATTTAAAGGCATTTTTCAATTGGTTCACTTCAAGAAAGAGAACAAATGAGGAGGAAAAAGTATGACTTATCTTGCAATCCTTCTGACTTATGTTTTCATCAACAATTTCATTCTTGTAAAATTTATGGGGCTTTGTCCTTTTATCGGTGTTTCAAAGAACAGTGAAAGTGCTGTTGGTATGGGGCTTGCCGTAACATTTGTCACAGGTACAGCTTCCATAGTCTGTTGGTGCATATACTACGGTCTTTTGGTTCCTCTGAAACTTGAATATCTTAAAACTATTGCTTTTATTCTTGTTATTGCTGCTCTTGTTCAGCTTGTTGAAATGGTTTTGAAAAAGATGAGTCCTTCACTTTACAAAGCATTGGGTATTTATTTACCGTTGATTACAACGAACTGTGCTGTTTTGGGAATAGCAATCATCAATGTTGATAAAGCCTATAATCTTCTGGAATCTTTTGTTGCCGGTGTATCTGCAGGCTTGGGTTTTACTTTGGCTATAATTCTTATGAGTAACATCAGGGAAAATCTTGAACTCAGACCGGTAAGAAAACAATTCCGCGGTGTTCCTATTGCTTTTATTTCTGCAGGTATTATGGCTTTGGCATTTATGGCCTTTGACAGCAGCTTGCTTTCAAATCTTCATTTGGCTTAAGGAGAAACAATGTCTGGTATTCTATTTGCTTTTTTGATTCTGTCTTTTCTGGGATTGGTTCTCGGAATCGGTTTAACATTTGCAGACAAAAAGTTTTCTGTTGAAAAAGATGCTAAATTGGTTTCTCTAGAAGAAATGATGCCCGGCGCAAATTGCGGTGCTTGCGGATATGCGGGTTGTTCTTCTTATGCTCAGGCAGTATTTGACGGTATTGCAAAACCGGGTTTATGTGTTCCCGGAGGTAAAGAACTTGCAGATAAAATGGGAAATCTTCTCGGAGTAACAGTTGATGCTCCGGAAAAGAAGATTGCATTTGTATTCTGTAAAGGTTCCTGTAATGATACTGTCAAATCGTACAAATACTACGGAATAGAGGATTGTAATGCTGCATCTCTGCTTTTCAAAGGGGATAATGAATGCAAAAGCGGATGTCTGCATTTGGGGTCCTGTATTAAAGTTTGTGATACCGGTGCTGTTTACATAAACGGAGACGGAAATATTACTGTTGATCCGGATAAGTGCATAGGTTGCGGAAAATGTGCAAATATTTGTCCGAATCAGGTTATTAAGTTAATACCTGTTACCGCTACTTATGTTGCTGCCTGCAATAATCATGAGAACGGAGCTGCTGTCAGAAAGAACTGTAAGGTCGGTTGTATCGGCTGTAAAATCTGTGAAATCAAAAGCCCTGAATCCGGTTTTAAGGTAATAGACAATCTGGCAGTTTCAGATTATACAACTTCTGAAAATCTGTCTGAAAAGGCTGCAGATGTCTGTCCCAGAAAGGTTATCGTAAAAGTTAATAAATGAAGTATATTCTAGGTGCGTATAGTCAAATTCCATACGGAGCATCAAATGATGCGTATGAAACTTTGCTTGAAAATCAGATAAGACCTCTGTTGACTTTGTTGTATCAGAATTCTGAATACAAATTACTTCTCAGATTGGGGATTAATGTTTTTGAGTGGTTTGAAAACAATCATCCTGAAATCAATATGTTAATATTTGATCTTTGTAAAAAAGAACAGTTGGAATTGCTTTCTTCACCGGATTATGATGCCATACTTCCTATAATTCCCAATCACGAAAGATCTATTTATGTAGAAAAAACCATTTCTTATATCAGAAAGAAATTTTTGAAAAGAACTAAGGGTTTTCTGAACAGCTATCAGATTTTCAATCCTTCCGTTATCAGTGCCTTGGGTTTATGTTCGGTTGATTATATGATTACTTCTACCTTTGAACAGAATCTCGGCAGGGAACTGTACAACAAACCTTTTTATATGGAAGAAATGGGAAAGGGTATTTATGTATTTCCGATAGACGACAGATACTCAAGAGAAGTATATGAAGTATCCAGGCTTAAATACAGTGCTGAAAAATTTATTGCCAACATGCTGAAACTGGTTAAGGACAGCTCTAATTCTCCGAATCTTATTATGATTAATGTTGATCAGATTTCCAACAATCCGGATTACTTTAAAGTCTTTACGAATATTTACGGGAAAATATCATCAAATTGTACGCTGCCTTCTCTTTATCTTAATGAAAAAGAAATCAAGAATTCTTTTTATCTGCCTGCAGGATTGTATGGAAGAGACTATTCTGTTTCAAAGGCCTTTTCTGTAAACCAGATGATTCTTGAAAACAGAAAATCCTGTAAGAATTATTCATTGAACAATTTTTATCGTGATATCACTCACGACTTTAAAAAGAATTCCGACATTAAAAAGAATGTAGATGCTTTGCTTATGAAAGCAGAAGCCGGAAGTGTTTATATAAAAAATATGTACACATCTTCCGATACGGAAAATTTTGCTAATAAATATCTTTGTGATGTTGAATCAAAACTTTATTCAGAAGGTTATTCGGATTTCCCCTTACAGACCGATATTGTAGGGGATAGATTTCCTCAGGATGTTTTTCCTTTAAAAAATCATCTTATAATCATTAACAGAAAAGGTGCTGTTATTGAAAGACTATCCTGTTTTGATTTTATGAAGGATCTTGCATTTTCCGATTCTGACGGTTTGTTCTCCGATTCACTCAAAAGCTTATCATCACAGAAATTGCCATTATTGAACAACAAATGTTTTGAATTGAAGTCCATAGACAGCAAACGTCAGGATGTTGTTTATTATCTTGATGAAATAGAAATTAACAAAACTCGTTTGGCAATTTTCAAAAGATTCAGATTTTATAAGAATAATGTTGTTTTTGATGTGGATTTTGAAAATACAGGTTCATCTTTTCTGAACGATTTAATACATGAAAACATATTAAAACTGAATTTATCAGAAACGGCTATTGATAAAGTCAACGGTAATTCTGTAATTTTGATTGACCCTGATTCTTTTATGGAAATACAATTGTCTTTCAGTATGCCGGTTGAAATAAGTTGCAAATCAGTATATGACAGCAACAACTTGTATAAATATCATTTGATTAAAATTTCACATATTATGAATATAAATGAAAAACAGGTTGATCATCTTTCAATCAATATGAAAATAGAAAAAACAAAGGAGAAACATATATGACACTGGAAAACAGAGCAAAACTTGAACAGCTGAAAGCTGAATCTACCGCAATCTGGAGGGGACTTTGACCCGGATAAATTAAAATCCAAACTTGCCGAGTTGGAAGCGGAAACCCTAAAACCTGATTTTTGGAATGATAAATCTCACTCTGATTCGGTATTTGCTGATATCAACTCAATTAAGGATACAATTATTCCTTTTGAAAATCTGTTGAATGATATTGATGAATTATATGTACTAATAGAGTTATACGAACAGGAAGATGACTCAAATCCGGAATATGCTGCAGAAGTTGATGCAAAAATAATCGAACTGGAAGAGCAGTACAAACCTCTCAAGCTGAAAACACTGCTCAACGGTAAGTATGATAAGGGTGATATGTTCCTTACCGTTCATGCGGGAGCAGGCGGAACTGAAGCATGCGATTGGACAGGTATGCTCATGAGGATGTATTTGAGATGGTGTGAAAAACATCATTTCAAAACTCAGATACTTGATATGCTGGAAGATGAGGGCGGATATAAAAGCGTTACAATTCAGGTTTCCGGTCCTTACGCTTTCGGGTATCTGAAAGGTGAAGCCGGAGTTCACAGACTTGTACGAATATCTCCGTTTGATTCAAATGCCAGAAGACATACATCTTTCTCATCTGTTTACGCATCTCCTGTTGTAGATGATAACATTGAAATTGAAATTAAAGATGAAGACATCAGAATTGATACATACAGAGCAGGTGGAGCAGGCGGTCAGCATGTTAATAAAACTGATTCCGCGGTACGAATTACCCACTATCCTACAGGTATTGTCGTACAGTGCCAAAATGAACGATCGCAACAGATGAATAAGGATTTCTGTTTTAAGATGCTGAGAAGCCGTCTTTATGATTATTACAGTGCAAAACTTGCAGAAGAACATAAGGCTGAAGCAATTGAAAAGAAGGATATTGCTTGGGGTTCTCAGATAAGAAGCTATGTTTTTCAGCCTTATACAATGGTAAAAGATGCAAGAACCGGTGAGCAGACAGGAAACATTCAGGCTGTTATGGACGGTGATATTGATAAATTCATAGAATCTTATCTTTTGTGGAGCAACGATAAGAATTGAAAAAGTTCATTCTGATTTTTGTACTGATTTTCATATTCTCTTTTATGACATTCGCAGATGGAAAGATTTGTCTGATACCTGACAATAACCGGATTTTCGACTTAATCCAAGGTTATTTTTCCGATGAAAAAGTTGAGTTAATTAAAGCCGATTTTTCTGTTTCTGAAGATTCTCTGTTGTCAGGTGATAAAAGATTGTTTGAGTATATTAAATCCAAAACGAATTCAGATTTGATTTTTATTCCTTTAACTGAAACTCTATCAGGTTTTACCCATAAAAGATTTTTTGTCTATGAGGATGACTCTCTGCATAAGATTTATGAATCTTTAGACAGCAAAGAAGTATTATTCAATTCCGACATTATCATTCATTTACTTCCTTATATTACTGAAAAGAAACTGGGATTGCTGCAGTTTGAATCTATTCAACCCGGAACATCAGTTTATATAGATTCGGAACCTGTAAAATTATACAATGACGGAATTTTGCTGACAGAAGGAAAACATACATTTTATTTCAGATCGGATAAATTTTTATCAGAAGTTTTTGAAATTAATATTGAAGGCAATCTAATCAATTCCGTATATCCGGAATATGAGATTGCAGAGTATCACAATCTTTCTGTAAATTGTCCAGTTGAAGCAGAGGTGTATAATGATGGTATATTACTCGGAAATACACCGCTGAAAATCGAATCCTACACCTTACCTCTGATTTTAAGATTCCATTCTGACGGATATTCGGATAGAGTTGTTTCAATAGATGAACCTGTGGATTCCGTGGATGTAAATCTGAATATTCTTGAGTTCTCCGATCCGGAATCTTTTAAAAAGAATCAGAATAGCTTTTACCGGTCTTTTATGCGCAGCCTTGCATTATTCGGTGCTGTTGCTTTTGTCCGTGGGTCATTTATATTTGATTCAGAACAATCAAAGACTGCTGAAAAAATATTGGATGCAGGTATTGTATTATCTCTTGTAGATGTAGGTTTTGATTTGTTTAAGTATTATAAATCAATTAAGAATATTGCTCCGTGAGGTAAATATGGGTTTCAGTATCAAAAGTAAGTTATTATCGTTATTCGGTGCAGGAACTGTTGGGGAAGAATTTTATGAAGAAATAGAAGACCTTCTTATTGAGGGTGATTTCGGTGCAAAAAATGCAATGAAAATCAGTGATGCAGTAAGAGAATGCAAACCTGACAGTAAAGAAGAAGTCTTGAAAGTATTCAGAAATTATCTTGATGACAGTATCAAAGGAATATCTCTTAATCCGGATAAAAATGAACTTTCCGTATATTTGATTTTGGGAGTTAACGGAGTAGGTAAAACAACAAGTATTGCAAAACTTGCAAAATACTATACAGATAAAGGTGTAAAAACAATAGTTGCTGCGGCAGACACATTCCGAGCAGCAGCTATTGATCAGCTCTCTCTCCATGCAAAAAAACTCGGTGTGAGAATAATCAAACAGGATAACGGTTCAGATCCGGGAGCAGTTATTTATGATGCTATTTCAAGTGCAGAATCAAAAAAAGATAATCTCATTTTATGTGATACCGCCGGGAGAATGCATAATAAAGAAGATCTTTTAAGAGAACTTCAGAAAATTGACAAGATTGTTACTTCAAGAGTAAAACCGGAAAACTATAAAAAGATTCTTGTCATTGATGCTACTACCGGTCAGAATTCTGTATCACAAGCTGAAATCTTCAATAATGCCGTTAAACTTGATGCTCTTATTCTTACAAAATATGATTCAACATCAAAGGCCGGAGCACTTTCTCAAATACCGATTCCTGTTGCTTTTATCGGAAACGGTGAAGCCTACTCGGATATTGCTGAATTTGATAAGGAGAAGTTTATTAATAACCTTTTATCTGTATGATAAAGAAATTCCTATTGTTTCCATTATTGACACTCATTTTTTCATCAGAATTGTTTTCACAATCATTCAGTTCAAATATTTTCGGTCAGAAATTGGGCCCTGTTGATGAAAAAACTTACTATGTTCTTTACGAAGAAAACGGAATTGAATATCTGAAAAAAGATGATGAGATTATTAAGAAAATCAGCAGGCAAGCATCAGACGGAAAGACTTCTGTTACCGTTGAGGATTGGGGCAATAATATTACAACTGTAAGGGAATATGAAAACGGTTTGTTGGTTTCTGAAATACAGAATATCGGTGATGATTTAAAGGAAATTAAATTCAACTATATAGAAGGTTCTCTTTTGTTCTGTACCATAAAGGAGAATGGCGGAGAACCGGTTACAGAGTATTATATTAAAGATTCACTCAAAGGAAAACTTATAGGGAAAAAAGTATTTTCGGATGTAAACCTTTCGGGTACCGGATATCTTAT
>JAZLEZ010000018.1:0-15961 GCA_045615505.1 Sphaerochaetaceae bacterium
AATGATTTGAAAAAACTCAGAGGAAAAACTCAAAAAATCTATTAACGTAACACAATAGAAAATTATTGACCTATCGCTGTAATTACTTCTAGCACAGGTACTTACAGCGATTTTTTTGCTTTCCAACTGCGGAAGTCAGGAACTCCGGTGTTTTCTAAGCGGCATACGGGAGTCGAACCCGCCTCACAAGCTTGGGAAGCTCGTGCACTACCGATGTGCTAATGCCGCAGACTCTGTCTATTATGTTTCTCTTTTCTCACAAACAATGCAAGTACCAAAAGACACAAAATCGTCTGAATAATCATAATAGGACCGATATTGTTGTGATGAGTGAACAATGCGTCGGACCTTATCACAGAATTATCATAAGAAAAAAGAACTGAAGAAACAAGATTGTTTGCAATATGAGAACCGAATGCAACCTCAAAACTGCCGAGAGAAAGACTGAAGACCATAAGACTGAAACCGAAAATAAAGTAGAACAACATACTCCAAACAGCACCGGAGCCGGAAACCTCAGGGTTTTCAAAATGGAAAACGGCAAAAAGAAAAGCGGAAAACAAACTGTAGATAAGAATTTTCTGCGGACGCTTTTCAAGCTCGTCATTAACGGAAAAAGCAATATAGCAACGGAAAATAAGCTCTTCAGTAAAAGAAGCAATAACTATAAGAAAAAAAGCACAGAACCAGCTTAAAAGAAAACCCTCTTTGACAAAAGAAAACTCGAAATCATCGGAAGCCAACATAAGCCAAAGAAATGAAGTAGCAGAAAAAGAAAGAAACGCAAAAGCAAAAGACCTTATAAAAAGGGAAAAACTGAAACCTCTGTTCGGACAAATCAACTTGGAAACACTGAACCCCAAAATCCGCTTTACTGTAAAAAGAACGCTGAAACATAGAATGAGCTCAAGAAAAGCATAACGCAGCAAAAAAGCATTGTTTGAAGAACCGAACGAAGGAACAAAAAGGGAAATGAGCAAATAGAAACTGTATGAGAGCGGAAGCCCGAAAAACCACTTCATGAATCGACTCATAGAATCGGGTTTTCTGGAAAAAATCTCCCTGAACCTGCTCATAGTTCCTCCCAAAAAGCGTGATTGTATGGTATATTGTATTTAATGAAAACAGAGTACGCAATATCAGCAGAATTCAATGCACAAAAGACACTGGTGTTTCCAAGTGAAATCACATCAAGAAGCTATCTGACAGGGTACGCAGCCTCACATAACGGCAAAGCAATATTTGCAGACAGAGCAATTTCGTGGGATACATTCAAAAAACAATTTACGGAAATACCCTCAGACAGACAAAAAGCACAGGCAGTACACAGAATGATATTTGTATGCTCATTTTTCCAAAGCGCGGAAGTAAAAAAACTCAGACACTTTGTAAACACAGCATACAAGGAAAGCCTCTCTCATTTTGCAAAAAACACAGCAGCAAACCTTATATACTTCAAAAAAGCATTGGAATCGGGCACCCTCAGTGCATCAACCAGAGAAGATGTAGAATTACTCTATAATGCATACTGCAGATTTCTGGACAGAAACGGACTATACGAAGAACACTACGGAAAAACAGATTTCTCCGGAGTCGATAAAGAAAAATATGTACTTGTACATCCGGAAACGGTAACAGACAAAGAAATCGGAAAAGCCATAGCAACCGGCATAAAAACCATAAAAGCAGATGAATACGAAGAAATGAACCCCATAACGGTGTATTCCAATTCAATCTGTGAAATCAGAAGTGCCGTAAGAAAAATTTCGGAATTGCTTGAAACCGAAAAAGCCCACGATATTGCAATAACACTTGCCCAATATGAAAGCTGTTATCCGTATCTGGAATCGGAATGCAGAATAAGAGGAATAAAACTCCGGCCCGTCCACGGGAAAAAACTCAACCGTTATGCAGGCGGAAAATTTTTCAAAGATATCAGGAATCTGGAAAGCACAGATTTTGATTTGGAAGCAATAAAGACATTCCTGTTTAATCCGCTGTATCCGTTCAAGGACAGAAACAATCTGACTGAAACCGTAAAGAAGAATATTTTTTGTAAAAATCAGAACGGAGGATTAAACTGGAAAAAACTGTCCGACTATGTAAGAGCCTTCACAGCATGCAGAAATGCAGATGAGCTGAGGAAAATATTTCACAACTTTCAGGATGAATATTTTGAAAACGAATCATGGCACACACTGGAAAATGAAGTTGAAAAGCAGGCATTTGAACGGGTACTTGTACTGATTGATGACATTGATGCGGCAATGCAGCAGTGCGGGCTGAAAAAACTTGACAACTTCTATGAAGTATTCCTGCGGCTTCTGGAAACAACAGATTACACAAGCAACATAAAATCAGAAGGAATAAAAGTTTACAGCTATCCGTCAACGGTGGCCATGGACATAAGACACCATTTTGTACTGGGATTATCAGATTTGAGTGCGGATGTACGGAGAACCGATGTGCCGTTTGAACATACAGTTGAAAACAATCTGCAGGACAACATAACGGACAATGTGCTCAGAGCCTATGCGCTTAAAACGGACAATAAGATTTACATATCCTGCGCAATAGAGTCCTATGAATCTGAAAGCACTGCCTCCGCATTGTTTGTGGAAAGAAACCTCGTACAGGAAGCAGACATAAAAACAAGCGGAATTGAAAAAGACAGTTTTGCAGCAGAAATGAAACTGTATTCGGATACGGAATCAGAAAAAAAAGAACCGGCAGTCAGAAGCCTTGAAAAACAGAGAGAATGGTTCAATAATTCAAAATCCGTTCTTCTAAGAGGCCAGAGAAAAGATGAATATTCACCGCAGTCGTTGCCCGTGAAACTCAATGCATATAAAATAGCGGCATACGGAAAATGCCCGTACAATTATTTCTGCGCCTATGTCTATAACCTTGAAAACAATGACTTTGAAATTAAAATGATTGATGCTCTTCAAACAGGAACTCTGCTTCATAACACATACAGGGAATTCTTTGAAACAGTCAAAGACTTTGAAAAATTCGGCAACGAAGAAAACCGGAAGCTGATTCAGACAATATTTGACGCAAAACTGGATGAATTAAGTAAGTTGCCGGAAAGCCCGGACAGAATACACCTGCTCCAGCTGTCTGAAAAGTACAGGGAAATACTCATAGAAATATGCAACGCAAACGGAGGCGAAAAGTTCACCGGATTCGTTACTGAAGAAATGGAAAAAAGCCTGTCGATAGAAGAAAACGATTATCAGATAAAAGGAAGAATAGACTGTATTCTGAAGACGCCCACAGGACATTATGCTGTATTGGATTTCAAGAAAGGCAAGGCTGATAAAGAATCACTTCAGCTTGTGATATATGCAAATATGCTTTTGAAAAACAAAGAATATGCCGAACTGCCTGTAATTGCAGCGTTCTATTCAATTGAAGAAAAAAAATACATATACAGCTGGAAAGATGAGCAGGATTTTGAAAACAGAAATTTTGAGTTCCAAAAACTTCTGAAGACAATGATAACTAAGATAGGAGAAGGTGATTTCAACCCCACACCTTCAAAAGAAAACTGTGAAATGTGCGATTTTTCAAGACTGTGCAGAAAGAGGTTTGTAATCAAATGACGGATTTTAATACAGAACAGAAAAAAGCCATTGAATGTAATACAAACTGCGTAGTCTCTGCAGGAGCCGGAAGCGGAAAAACGGAAGTACTTTCGGAAAGATTTATGCGTCTGGTAAAAGAAGGCAACGCTCACTGTGACGAAATACTCACAATTACATTTACCAGAAAAGCTACATCCGAAATGAAAAGCAGAATTCATGGTCGCCTTTTGAAAGAAAAATTGAATGAGGAACTCAGAAGATTCTCATCGGCCTGTATATCCACAGTGGACGGATTCTGTTCATCCATCGTAAAAAGCGATTGCCGGAGATACGGAATAACGGAAGACTTTTCAACATTTGATGAAACAGATCTTCACGATTTTGCAGCAAAACTGGCGGATAGATTTCTGAACAGCAGATACAATGATGAAACAGTAAAATACCTGATTGGAACATTCGGATGTGAAAACACAACGGAAATGCTCACAAAAATGGCGGAACAGGAATTTGATTTTGTTCGTCCCACGGATCCGCAGGAAAATGCCCGTGCCATCTGCAGCTTCAACCGGCAAATGCTCGCAGAAACAAAGGAAAGACTGCTGAAAGGCTGTAATGAATTTATCGAAGCACTGGAAATATATGAAAATGAAAAAAACAATGTGGATACGGTAAAACAGATTGCCGATTGTGCTGTCAATAATGACTACAGCGCAATGAAGAACCTTAAAATCAACGGAAGACTGGGAAATAGTGAAGCAAAAAACCTTGTAAGAGAACTCAGAGCCGGATTTGAAGAACCTCAGAAACAATTTGAAATACTATGTAAAGCATCGGAAAACGAAGACAGAATCCATAAACTCTGCCAACTGGTTTCAGAATATGAAAAGGAAATAACAGAGCAGAAAAGAAGAATGAACTGCCTTACATTTTCGGATGTCATGAAACTTGCAATAGACATACTCGAAACAAATAAAATCCTGCGCTCGAACTATAAACGGAAATTCAAATACATAATGATTGATGAATTTCAGGACAATAACGATGACTACAGGAAACTGCTGTATCTTCTGGCGGAACAGATTGGAAAAGAAGCTGACGGAATCCCTGCAAAAAATGATTTGGCACCGGATAAAATCTTTCTTGTAGGAGACGAGAAACAGAGTATATACAGATTCCGCGGTGCAGATGTAAGTGTATTCAAAAAACTCTGCTCCGAAATCGGACAGACAATAGAGCTTTCAATCAATTACAGAAGCCAAAAACCGCTTGTGGATAATTTCAATAAACTGTTTTCAGTTGTAATGTCAAATGGCAGACAGAGCTTTGAAGCCGATTTCAAGAGCCTCGGGGCAAAAGAAGAAAACAGCGATGAAAACAGGATTGACAGCAAAATACTGTTTCACAATTTCCTGCAATCTCAGGATAAGGACAATTATTCCTATGAGTGTGCAACCCCCACTCAAAGCGAAGCCTATGGAATAGCGCAGCTGATTGACAGAATGATTCACTCAAATGACTTTATGATTGAGAAAAACGGGGAAAAAACTGTCCCTGAACCGGGAGACATTGCAATCCTGCTGAGAAGTGCATCAAGACAGTCCGATTATGAAAAAGCCCTCAGACTCAAAGGAATAAGCTATTCAATCACAGAAGCCAGATCCCTGTTTTCTGAAGCCCTTGCAAATGACTTTTACAACGTTCTCCAGCTATGTGTTTATCCGTACGACAGAACATCTCTGATAGCATTTCTGAAAAGCCCCTTCTGCAGACTCACGGACAGGGAAATACTCTCACTTGATTTGGATAACCTTCCCGATGAATATCAGGGAATATTAGACAAGGTAAAGACAAAACTCAAAACAAGTACCCTTACACAGACATTGGATTTCATATACTACGACATGGGATACAGAAATTTCCTCATCTCCAATCCTGCCAATCAGGTTTACTGCGAGCACTACGATTATCTGTATGCACTGTTCTCAAAATACGAAATCTCCGGAAAAGGACTGTCTGAAGCACTTGATTACATCAGACCGATGTTGGGCAAAGCCGGCAAAATGATGGAGCTCAAGACTTACAGAGAAGAAAACGACGGCGTGAAAATAATGACAATCCACAAGTCAAAAGGCCTCGGATTTCCGATTGTAATAGTAGCAGGAATGCAGTCCGAAAAAAACAGGACAAGTACCGAAGCCAAAAGCTGCCGTGTAGGAGAAACCCTGTTTTTCAACTGTGTGGAAAATGAGAAAGGAAGACTGGTAAACCCTTACACATTCATCTATCAGGACCTTGAAGCTCAGATGGAGAATGCTGAACTTAAAAGGCTGCTTTATGTAGCTGCCACAAGAGCAAAATGCCATCTGGTTTTTTCTTCATGCGAACCGAAAAAGAACTCTATGGCGCAGATGCTGATAGATGCTGCCGGCTTTGATTATGAAACCCAAAAATCAAAGAATATCGATATGGACGGAATCCCGTTCGATTTTGCGGATATCAAAGAAACATTATCCAGAACAAGACTGAACGAAAAGACGCTGAGTAAAAACGCAGAATGGTATGAGAATGTAAAGAAAACACACTACAACTGGGAGCCTCAGACCGCAGCGGTAACATCACTTGGCAAAGAACAGGCGGATACTTCCTGTGAGAAGCTTCAGGTTTTAGAATCTGATGAAATTATTATAAAGTATAACATTCAGACAGACTTCGGAACGCTTGTTCATTCCTATATAGAAAACAGTATATGCGGAAAAAGCTCAAAACCGGTTTTCAAAGTACCGATTAACCTTACGGAATCTGAAGAGAATCGGATTTACGAAGATGCCCGGCTTCTTGCAGACGGATTTCTTAAAGGAAGCCTGTTCAACAGTATAAAGGAATATTCACTTTATCCCGAGCGTGAATTCTACATGAAAAAAGACGATGTGATTCTCAACGGAAAAATAGACCTTCTTGCATTATCCGAAAAAGAGGCTGTTGTAATAGATTTCAAAACAGATGTAATAAGAGATGAAAAACAGCATATCGGCCAGCTTACCTGTTACGCAGATGCCGTTTCTTCAGTCTATCCGGAAAAGATTGTAAAATGCTTTGTTGTTTTTCTCAGAGATGCGGATAATCCTGTACGGATAAAGTAGGGTGAAAAAGTGAAAAAAACACTGAAAGTCAAGACAATTCCCCGTAAAATCTCGGTCCCCGGTTCCAAAAGCCACGGAATCCGGGCAATTTGTCTGTCTCTTTTTGCCCGTTCGGTTTCAACAATCTTCAATCTGAATGAGTGTGAGGATGTGAAAGCCTGTCTTCAGGCTTGCAGAATACTTGGGGCAACAACGGAGAGAAAGGGGGATGCACTAATACTGGATTCCCGAAATCTCAACGATGAGAAAGATGTTGAAATAGATTGCCGAAACTCTGGAACTGTACTTTTTTTTCTTACAGCACTGTGTTCTTCATTGAGATGCAAGGTGTCTTTTACAGGTGATGAAAGTCTTGGCAGACGAAGTGCTCAAAACCTTCTGAAAGCGCTTGGGAATCTGGGTGTTCGTACAACATTATCCGGCTCAGGCATTCCGTATTCGGTCTATGGTCCTATAACCGGAGGAGAAACTGAAATAGACTGTCCTACAAGTCAGTTTCTTTCGGCACTGCTTCTTGCGTGTCCCCTTGCACGGAATGACTGTACGGTAAAAGTCTCCTCTCTTAATGAAAAACCCTATGTTGAAATGACAAAACAGTACCTTAAGAAACAGAAAATAGCTTTTTCGGAAACAGATGGGTTTTTTACAGTACAGGCAAATCAGAAATACAGGGGAATGTATTATTCAGTTCCCGGTGATTATTCCTGCGCAGCCGTATTCTTTGCGGCTGCTGCAATAACCGGTTCGCAAATTACCGTGAGTAATCTGTTGCCTCAGGACATACATCCTGACAGAGAAATACTTACTATTCTGAAACGGATGGGATGTGGGGTCAAAACAGATGAAAATTCCGTTACACTGTCTGGACCGGAGCATCTGAAAGGAATTGATATGGACTTGAATTCCATGCCGGACAGTCTTCCCGTACTGGCAGTTGTTGCGTGTTTTGCGGATTCTCCCGTGAGGATTTTCAATGTTGCCCATGCCCGTATAAAGGAAACAGACAGGATTCATATCATGGCAGAAAATCTAAAAGCCCTCGGTGCTGATGTATGCGAAACGGATGACGGACTTATGATAGAACCTGTCAGAGAATTCGTAAAAGCAGAAGTTGATTCTTTTAATGACCATAGAATTGCCATGGCAATGGCAGTAGCTTCACTTAAATGCAGGGACGGACTTACCGTTGACAATGCAGAATGTGTTTGCGTAAGTTTTCCTGACTTTTATAATGTTTTTGAAGGTGCATTATGATGAAACTCTACATAGAAAATTTAGGATGTGCAAAAAATCAGGTGGATGCGGAAGTAATGGCTTTCAACCTCAAAAAAGATGGTTATGAGCTTACGGAACAGGCTGAGGAAGCAGACCTTATCGTGGTGAACACCTGCGGTTTCATAGAAAGTGCAAAAGAGGAATCGCTGAACACTTTTTTCGGTTTGAGGAATCAGTATCCTCAAAAGAAAATAATTCTTGCCGGTTGTCTTGCACAAAGGTATGCGGAGGATTTGGGAAAAGACCTACCCGAAGCAGATGCCGTTTTCGGCAACAGGGACATCTCAAAAATCAGGGAGCTTGTGAAACAGAGCAGCCGTTCGGTTCTTGTTCCGGATTATCCTGCTCCGGAAGCGGAAGAAGATACAAGAGACAAGCTTTTCTGCTTTCCGGGTTCTGCTTATCTGAAGATATCGGAGGGTTGTAACCACTGCTGTTCGTACTGTGCAATTCCCGTTATCCGCGGTTCTCTCCGTTCAAGACCGGATAAGGCTGTACTCAAAGAGGCAGAGCGTCTTGTAAAAAGCGGAATAAAGGAAATCAATCTTATAGCACAGGACCTTGCAGCATACGGTTTTGACTGGGACGGAAGGAGTCATTTCTGCGAACTTCTGGAAAAACTATGCAGAATCGAGGGTGATTTCAGGATAAGAATGTTGTATATTCATCCTGATTGGATGACTGATGAAATAATATCCGCAGTTAAAAACAACGATAAGATTCTCCATTATTTTGATATTCCTTTCCAACACGCCAGTTCAAATATTCTGCTTCCTATGAAAAGGACGGGAAATCAGGATTCCTATGCACATCTGGTTGAAAAAATCCGCAAGGAAATTCCTGATTGTGTTATAAGAACTACTATTATGCTCGGTTTCCCCGGTGATACCGTTGAAGATTACAGAATTGTGGAACAGTTCATAAAACGATGTGAATTCAACTGGATGGGAGCTTTCGTTTACTCCAGAGAAGAAGATACTCCGGCTTTTGATATGACGGATGAGGATTCTCACAATGCTCTTGCAAAAAAGGCTGCCGTGTGGAAGAAGAAACTTGAAGGAATTCAGGAAAAAATCACATCCGAAAGACTGGGAGCTTTTGTAGGAAATGTATATAATGTTCTCATTGAAGAGCTTGTTAAAGGTGAAGAACTTGCAATAGGCCGTATCTATGCTCAGGCTCCAGATGTTGACGGACTCACCGTTGTCATGGGCCGTGATATGCTCCCCGGAAATGTCTATCTCTGCTTAGTGAGCAGGGTAAACGGCATAGATCTTGAGGCTGTAAAGCTGTAACTCTCAGGATTGTATGAATAAAGAAGAACTGTTAAAAGACTTAAATCCCCAACAGCGTGAAGCTGTGCAGATTAACGAAGGTGCACTGCTTGTCTTTGCCGGAGCCGGTTCCGGTAAAACAAGAGTAATTACAACAAAGATTGCCTATGCAATTACCGAACTCGGATTAAAGCCCTCTGAAATTCTTGCGGTTACTTTTACCAACAAAGCATGCAGGGAAATGAAGGAGCGTGTTCAACAGTATGTGGGAGAAGAACTTGCATCAAAGACGGTGATAAGGACTTTCCATTCTTTCGGAGTCTGGCTTTTACGCCGTTACGGAGACAGGGTAGGGCTTTCCCGTGATTTCACCATTTACGATGACAAGGAATCCGCATCTCTTCTTGCCCAATGTTTCCCGAATGAGCAGAAAAAAGATATAGAAAGTGCTGCAAAGAAAATTGCAACTCTCAAGGACAAGATGTCCGTTCCTGCAAGGTATGATGAAAAGCTTTGTGCTTATTTTGATGCTTATCGGAAAAAACTGGCGGAAACAGGTAATGTGGATTTTGCTGATATGATTCTCAAAAGTATTCAGCTTTTACAGGAGAACAAGGATGTCAAAGATTTCATTCACAACAGGTTCAGGATGATTCTTGTTGACGAGTATCAGGATTCAAATACGGCTCAGTACATTCTTTTACAGCATCTTGCAGGTCCTGAAACCTTTGTCTGTGTGGTGGGGGATGATGATCAGAGTATATACCGATTCCGCGGTGCACAGGTAGAGAACATCCTTAACTTTCCAAAGGTGTTTCCAAATACAAAAACAGTGATTCTAGGGAAAAACTACAGATGCTCACAGGCTATTCTTCAGGTTGCAAAGGATGTAATAGAACACAACAGTTCCAGAGCCAAGAAGGACCTGAATGCCTTCTATTCAGGCGGTATCAAGCCCAAGCTGTACAATGTGAATTCGGAATTTGACGAAGCTCAGCAGATTGTGAATATTCTGAAGCGCAATCCTGCATCGGAAAATAATACAACAGCTGTGGTTTACAGAACAAATGCCCAATCAAAGGCATTTGAAGACCGGTTTATTATGAACAATATTCCTTACCATATAGTTGGCTCGCTCAGGTTCTATGACCGTGAGGAAATACGCGACTGTATTGCAATGATAAGTCTTTTCTCCAATTCCAGAGATTCTGTTGCTTTCCAAAGAATGATAAACAAGCCTGCTCGGGGAATAGGGGAAGTAACGGTTACAAAAATCGTTTCGGAGGGCGGAGACTGCATCAGTGCTTCTTTGGATATGATAAGCCGCGGAGAAATCAAAGGAAAAGCTGCGGATTCTCTCATAAATTTCATTTCAATCTACAACAGTATCAGGGAACAGATAGGCAAACTGGACAACAGTTCTCTTCTTAATTTGATTCTTGAACGCTTCAACATTAAAAGCTACTACACAAAGCGTGATGAAGACGAACATTCTTCCGATTCTTCAAGGGTTGATAACCTTAATCAGATGGTGAATATGCTTACTTCCGATGATTTCTCAAACGGATTCGAGGGTTTTCACACTTTTCTTGAGTATGTTGCTCTGGATCCTTCTTCTCTTGATAAAAGTGAAGGCGATTCAGAATCCGGGGTAACTCTAATTACAATGCACAACACCAAGGGGCTTGAATTTGACCGTGTTTTTGCAGTCGGGATGGAAGATGAGATTTTTCCGGCCCTCAGGCAAAACTCCGCAAAGGAGGATTTGGAAGAAGAGCGCAGAATATGCTATGTTGCCATGACGCGTGCCAGACGGGAGCTTTATCTTTTCTGTGCCAAAACCAGAATGGTCTGGGGCCATATAGGTTATCAGCATCCCAGTCGTTTTCTTTCGGAAATAGAGCCTTCTCATATAGAAAAGATTGTTTTAGGAAAAAATGAAGAGCATAGAAGTTCTTACAGTCCGTTCTTCAGGGGTTACATAAATACAAAAAAATCAGACAGGTATGATGATTGGAAGCCTGTTGCACCCAAGGCAACTCTGATAAAGAATGCTAAACCCGAGCCGCAGCCTGTGAAGCATGCAGTTGACTGGAAGGTAAATGACAGGGTGCGTTCTGCAATTCTGGGAGACGGGACGGTAACTGCAATCAAGTTCTTCGGAAACCGTGAAATTCTTGTTGTGAATTTTGACAACGGGAAAATGGGTACTTTTGTCAAAGACAAGGCCGATTTCGATAAAATATGATTTCCGTATGAAAAGATATGGACAAAATGTTGCTCTTAAATATATTATAACCATTGCGCGTTCAGATTCTCTGATTGGCATGGAATATCCCTTTCCCACAATTCCTAAACCTGAAGAGAATTAAGACAGCAAATCAAAACTAAGGTGTTTACTATGAAAACTATTTTTGTAAAGCCGCAGACAATGGAAAAGAAGTGGTATGTCATCGACGCAGAGGGCAAAGAGCTCGGTCGTGTTGCTGTTGCTGCTGCAAACATTCTCCGTGGTAAGAATAAACCGGAATATGTCCCTAATGAAGATATGGGTGACTATGTAATCATCATCAATGCAGCAAAGGCTGCCATGAGCGGAAACAAGTACACAGACAAGATGTATTATCGTGTTTCCGGTTATGCCGGTGGTATGAAGACAGAATCTTATGCAGATCTTATGATCCGCAAGCCTTGTTTCCCTATGGAACATGCTATCAAAGGTATGCTTCCTAAAGGAGCACTTGGTCGCAAGCTTTTCACAAATGTCAAGGTTTATGCAGATGACAAACATCCTCATGCTGCACAGAAACCTGTTGCATACGAAGTCTAAGGGGTACATAAATGGCTAAGAAAGCAGAAAAGAAAAATATCAACCTTGCTCAGGGTACAGGTCGCAGAAAGACTGCTGTTGCCCGTGTTTATCTTCGTGAAGGCAGCGGAGTAATTACCATCAATGACAGAGCTCTTGAAGATTACTTCAAGGATCCTCTTTGTGTATTTCAGGTAAAGCAGCCTCTTGATGTTACGGATAATCTTACAAAGTTCGATATCGTCATCACAGTAGTCGGCGGTGGTCAGACAGGTCAGGCAGGTGCTTGCCGTCACGGTATTGCCAGAGCACTTGTTGCTTATGATGAAACAAATAAGCCTGCACTTCATGCAAACGGCTTCATGACCAGAGACCCGAGAATGGTAGAAAGAAAGAAATACGGTCAGCGTGGTGCAAGAAGACGCTTCCAGTTCTCAAAGAGATAATTTCAGAAGTTTGTATTATGAAACGGTATGGGTCATCCTGTACCGTTTTTTGTTTTTAGTATGAATGAAAAAGTCAAAATTTGTATTGAACAGGCTCAGAGGTTTCTTGCTCTGAGGGAGCATAATAAATCGGAACTCATTGCAAAGCTCAGAAACAAGGGTTTTGATATAGTTATAATTAACCATGCAATCGATTATCTGGTTAACGCAGATGAACTCAGTGAGGAACGCTACATCCGCTCATTTATAAGGACCAACAACAAGCGTCATCCGGAATCAAAAAGTATTGTTTTTCATAGACTTTTGCAAAAAGGTGCAGAAAAAAATCTTGTAAAAATTATTCTGGATGAGATTTATACCCCTGATTATGAGCAGAATTTACTGCAGCTTGCTTCTGAAAATGTACTGAAAAAATCCAAGAACAAATCAGAAGAGCAGGTTTTATATAAAATTGTAAAATCTGGCTTTAAACTATCTGAATCAAAGAAAATGCTAAATAAAATCATAGATAAAGTGCCGAAAACGGAATAACGATAGATTGTGATACAAAACCTATATGGGTTTTTAATGGAAACGGAATAGCAAAAAAAATTGTAACTTTGAGCTGTGTTCGGCTGTTTTTATTGACAGTTAAGTCTCGCATCATATAAAATGATGCTTGTATAACGAGAGAAAAGGGATAGAGCTGGCTTGAGCCAGTCCCAAAAATATTGGAGGAAAAAAAGTATGAAGAAATTTTCAGTAGTACTTTTAGTAGCCTTACTTGCAGTATCCGGCGTTTTCGCTGCTCTTACTGGCTATGTACAGGCTAAGTACCAGATCAATTTTGATAAAGGTACATTCGGTTATAAAAATCCTGCTAGCAAGGATGATCTTGAAGCAAAGTTGAGCTTTGACAGCCTTAATGCAGCAAAGAAGGGCGAAGGCAAGGCTTATATTGATGCTGCAGCTTCTTTCAACTTCACAGCAGAAGGCATTTCTGACGGTGATCGCTATGGTCTCAGCAGACTCGGCTATTTCCAGCTTTCAGTTGACAAGCTTACAATCGTAGGCGAAGACTGGACATGGAATCTTCTCGAAGCAGAAGAAGTTGGCGGTTACGCAGATTCCACACTTGATTTCCATACATGGTACAGAGGAGACAAGTTTAAGGGTGATGGAGTGGCTGATGGTGAGTTTGAAGATCCTCGCGATGCTGGAAAACCTGATGCAAAAAAATACACAGTTACTGAAAAGGATAACTACGCCAAGTACGCAAAGAAGGTTGCTTACGGTGTAAGTTACGGCTTCTATGATGGTGACGATGATTTCTTCGGAACAACATTCAAGAAGGGCGGTTACACAGTAGCTCTTGCAGCTAACGGTCATGTAGGTGAGTATGCTGAAGATGCAGCTCAGCAGTTCTACTTTGGTGTCGAATCAAAGGAATTTGAACTCGGTGATGTAACAGCTCAGGCTGCATTCGGTTTCTCCTATAACAACACTCAGGAAAACCAGAACGAATATGAAAAAGATGGTGAACTTTGGGAAAATAATGATCTTTGGGAGATTGGAGCTTCATTTAAGGCTGCTTATGCAACAGATGCTTTCTCAGTAAGCATTGCAACAGACCAGACAATTGAAACACAGGGTCATCACACAGTAAAGAAAGAGGGAAGTGTTACACCTACCTACAACGGTGATGTTCTTGCTCAGGCAACAGTTGGTCCTGTAAGTGCTGATGTTTTCTTTGCAAAGGAAGCAAAGTCAAAGAAGGGCGACGATGCAGGCTACAAGTGGCAGTATAATATTCTGGACTTTGAAGACTTTGATGGAGAACCTACACTTGATGATTTGAATGACAGAACTGGAAAATATTTCAAGAAGGCTGACAACAAGAAATACTTCTCAAGCCAGAAACTTTACAAACAGAATACAGTTGAGAACCTCTTCTCTTTCCAGGTAGCGGTTGACCTCAGCGAATTTGATGTTCCTGTAGCATTTAAGTTCCAGGCTCTCAATATGGTAAATGATCAGAAGATCTTCAATGTATTTGCTGATGTTGCTCTCGGAGACCTCACACTCAATGTTTACGGTAAGGACCTCCTCGCTTCTTACAACAAAATTTATGGTAAGGACAAAAAGGCTTATTACTCAGCAGGTGACGGTTCATACTACTACTGGGATGAAAACGGTGCAAAGCAGAAGCTCGGTGTTGACGCATCTTATGTCGTAAACGAAGCTCTCTCAGTTAATGCCGGTTTCTTTGCACAGCTCGGTGCAAGAAAGATCGGTGCCAATGTTGGTGCAACTTATGTAGCAGACCTCTTCACAGCTGATGCTTCTCTTGCAGCAGAGTTCCTCTGCTTCGACAAGACAGAAAAAGCTGAAATGGGCAAAACCTACGAAGCAAAAGAATACAACAAGATGCAGCTTAAAGTTTCTGTTACATCAGACAAGATTGTTGACGGTGCAGAACTTAAAATTAAGTATGAAACAGGTAACCTCTTTAACAACCTCGAGGGTGAATATGATTACTATGTTGGTCAGCAGGCTGGTGTTCTTACAACAACATGTAAGGTTACATTCTGATAAATCTTTTTCGGATACAAACAAAAGGGCAACCTCCGGGTTGCCCTTTTTCTTTTCTTCCTGACATATTGAGAAATGTATATGAAAACTGAATGTATTGTTTGTTTGCAGTTGAGATTACTTTGTAACTTAAAAAAACGCATCCGTGAAAAATATATCACTGAATTAAAATACATGACTGATTGGTTTGTGGATGAGCTTTTTATCAACGGGGGTGGGAAAACCTCTCGTAGCACCAGTATCTCGACTTTTGTGTGATATGGAAAGGTTCAAAGATGACATGAAAGAAGAGATGTCAATAATAAGAATGGGAATTTGTTATACATCAACTCATGACCTGGAAAATCTTGCATTCTTCAAAATGGATCACAAATTGGGAATGATTAAGAAATATTATGATCCCTATCATATTACTTTGGGAGACTATGCAAACTTGTTTCATTGATGATGAAGTATTCTACTACCATTCAGAAACAATTACGAAGATTTACTCAGAGATAGTGAACCGGGAATTTGATCTCGGTTCTATTCTCAATTAGCTCCATTCTGTGCTACCATTCTTTCTGTTATGGTTTTATACGTTGATGAAACAGAATGTCCAGAATATTTCATTGTTACCGGTTTGCTTGTAAATTCAAAGCAGGACGTGGAACTTGCATTCAAACGCTTTAAGAAATCTGTTAGTAATGCAAAAATACCAGCACCTTTGAAATCGAAACTTTTCACAGAATTCAAATCCGTGATTATGGATAGAACATATCAAAATATGAAGATTAAGATGCTATCAGAACTTAATGAATTTGAACATTGTGTTGTTTATTCCACATTTGTAAAGAAAACCAAAAACCTCTCACAG
>JAZLEZ010000019.1:0-19204 GCA_045615505.1 Sphaerochaetaceae bacterium
AAACAAAGATTTGAAATTCTTAAAATGGTTGAGAAAGCCAGATGTATGTGTTACTCGCAGGCAAAGCATTCTGAGTTCGGAGAAAGTGGTAAGTACATCCAATTCAGTTCTGATTCCAAGATTCTTCCTTCAATCAATGAAAGGAACATAACGGTCTGACAGTCAAGGTTGTTGCCGATTCTGCTGAAAATCTTTACAGAAAAATGAAAAACTATGAATTGGACTTCATCATTGTATCGGATAAGCTTCAGGATCCTTCGCTTTGTTACTATTCTTTGGAGAGTGATTCTCTTGAACTTATCGTCTCTCCTATGCACAGACTTGCTTCAAAAAAAACCGTTGCAATTGAAGATATTAAAAACGAGCACTACATTTTGCGTACTTCTCTGTCGGATTCCAGACGGCTTCTTTCAAAATCCATGAAAAAGGCCAATCATTCGATAGATGAGTTGGATGTTGCCCTTGAGTTGGATAATGTCGCAACAATCAAGGATCTTATCCGTCGCGATTTCGGGGTGTCCATTCTTGCAAAGAGTTCTTGTATGGATGAAATAGCTAAAAGAAAGCTTGTTTCCATCCCGATTGAGAATCTCAATCTTCAGCGTGATATTAGTATCGCTTGTACAAATGATTGCGGTCACAAAGACATTATTCAGGGTATCGTTGATTTCTATAACTCAATGAAATAAACTCTTACTGTCGGTAAAAAAATGGCAGCAGAATCACTATTTGCAAAAACTCCATCTCAACTCTGTGAAATATTGGGTCTTATCAAGGCTTTTCAGGGCAAACAGGTTTATCAATGGCTTGTTAAGGGAGTTTCTTCTTTTGATGAAATGACCAATCTGAGTCTCTCTCTTCGTGCTTCTTTGAAGGAAAAGTATCCGTTTATTTATTCGTCCTCTGTTGTCTGTTCCCATAAGGATGATTCCGGAGCTGCAAAACTTGCTCTTCGTCTTTTTGACGGTAACATCATAGAATGTGTTCTTCTCACAGATCGTGAAAACAATCTTACTGCCTGTCTTTCAAGTCAGGTCGGTTGTGCAATGGGCTGTAAATTCTGCAGAACCGGTACTCTGAATCTCAAGCGTAATCTCTACGACTTTGAAATTATCGAGCAATTCATGCATCTTGAAAAAGCAGCCGGTTTCAAGATTTCCCACATTGTATTCATGGGCATGGGCGAGCCTTTTGCCAATCTTGAAAATGTTCTTTCTGCAATTTCCTTTCTTCATGACCCCGAAGGTTTTGGTATTTCACATCGTCGAATTACAATTTCTACTTGCGGTGTTGTTTCCGGAATAAAAGAACTTGCGAAGCGGGAAGTGCCGGTAAAACTCGCCGTTTCTCTTGTTGCCGCTGATGATTCCAAGCGCTCATCCATAATGCCTGTCAACAGAACTTATAATCTGGATTCTTTACGCACAGCTCTAACGGAGTTTCAGAAAGTATCCGGCCGCCGTTTTACCTTTGAGTACTGTATGATCCGAAATCTTAACATCTCCGAAAAGGATGCTGACAATCTTGCCCGCTTCTGCCATGGTCTTGAAGTTGTAGTCAATCTCATTCCTTTCAATCCCTGCCCGGAACTTCCATATACAACACCAACTGATTCGGAAATCCGTTTTTTTACATCTCTTCTGGATAAGAAAGGTATTGCTTATACCATTCGAATCAGCAGGGGAAGATCGATTAGAGGTGCTTGCGGTCAGCTTGCAGGTAAATTGCAATCTTCCGATTAACAGCCTCCGTTTTCTACATTCCCGATACAACAAACAGTCTTTCGTTCACACAGCTCCCTTTTACGAAATTGAACTCACCGGATGCAATTTGTCCCAAAACTGGACAAAACGGGCAGTTAATTGTCCAAATACAGGTGAAATGACTCAACCTGCGGTTGAAGGAGCAACCTGCGGTTGATGGAGCAACCTGCGGTTGATGGAGCAACCGGCAGTTGATGAAGCAACCGGCAGCTGATGGAGCAACCTGCGATTGAAAAGCTCCAGCTGGTGAAAATGGACAAACTGAGGTGCGTTTGGTCCCAAAATTGGACAAAACGGACAGCAATTTGTCCCAAAATTGGACAAATCAAGCTGTAGTTTGTCCAAAAGCGAACGGAATGGTGCAACCTGCGGAGGCTGGAGTTACCGGCGGGCGGGATGGAGCAACCGGCAGCTGATGGACCAACCGGCGGTTGATGAAGCAACCTGCAGCTGAAGGACCAACCTGCGGAAGTGTGATGCAACCGGCGGTTGATGAAGCAACCTGTGGTTGATGGAGAATTATACTCTGTAGAGCAACCTCTTTTATAATCATTATTAAAATGATAACATCTGCCTGTTACGGAGAAGAGAATTATGGGACTTAACTGTGGTATTGTAGGACTACCGAATGTAGGAAAATCAACTATTTTTTCAGCTCTCACATCATCCAAAGCCGAGGCTGCCAACTATCCTTTCTGCACAATTGAACCGAATGTAGGCGTTGTCGCTGTCCCTGATGAAAGACTGGATAAAATTGTTCAGCTAATTCCTACCGCAAAAGTTATCCCCGCTGTAACGGAGTTTGTTGATATTGCAGGACTTGTAGCAGGAGCGTCAAAAGGTGAGGGATTGGGTAATAAGTTTCTCGCAAATATTCGCGAAGTCGGTGTAATAGCCCATGTTGTCAGATGTTTTGATAACCCTGATATTATTCATGTAAACAACAGAATCGATCCGGCCTCAGATATAGAAACCATTAAAATCGAGCTTGCTCTGGCAGACCTTGAAACCGTTCAGCGCCGTTATGAAAAACAGTCCAAAATGGCAAAAGTTGCCCGAGACCCAAAGGATATTGCCGCTGTTCCTGTTTTGGAAAAGCTGATAAAAGCTCTCTCTGATGGTAAAACAGCCCGATCTGTAATTACTTCGGAAGATGAAGAAGCCATTGTAAAAGATTTATTTCTTATTACTATGAAACCTGTCATTTATGTTTGCAACATAGACGAAGAATCCATCGGTAATGATAACGAATATGTGAAAATTGTCAGAGATATTGCTACAAAGGACAATGCCAGCGTTGTAACAATATGCGGCAAGACAGAGGCCGAAATAGCTGCTATGGAATCCGAAGAAGATCGACTGGAATTCCTGCAGGCCCTCGGTTTGGAAGACAGCGGTATGAATCAGCTTATCAAGAAAGCTTACGAAACTCTCGGACTCAGAACATTCTTCACTGCCGGAAGCGATGAGGACAGGGCATGGACTTTTAAGGCCGGTTCCAAAGCTCCTCAAACAGCAGGTGTAATCCACACCGATTTTGAGAAAGGTTTTATCCGTGCCGAGGTTTTCAGCTGTAATGATTTGTTCGAATATGGAAGTGAGGCAAAGGTCAAGGAAGCCGGCAAACTACGCATTGAAGGTAAGGAATATGTGGTACAGGACGGAGATATCATGCACTTCCGCTTTAACAATTAGAGTTTAGCAGGTATTTTTTAATTATCTTTTCTGCATACTGTGTGTCCAATGACTGAAGTGAGCTCTCCATAGTAATTATAAGATTTTCTCCCGAAGAGTATCCGTGTTCTTCATAGAAAGAGAGTTTCTCAATAGCACTTTTGCAATAATCGGGGTTATCCATCTTTCCGAAATGTTCCCAGATGTATTCTTTCCTTGTTTTTATGTTTAAAACAAGAAAGTCGGGACATTTCAGTTGTTTTCCAAGTAGAATCGAGGGTTCATAATGATATGGTACAGAATAGCGTTTGAGCATATCCGCTATTATCAGTTCACTTTTAGATCTGACATGCTCTCCGTTTGCCGAAAAGAATTCCGTATTGTCCGGTTTGGCCATTGAAGAATGGTACTTGTTCTTCCATTTTTCTACATAGTTGTCATTCATCAGTATTTGAAAATGAGCAATTTTCTTAATTTCTTCAGGCAGTTTGTCATAAGCTTTCTCAAATGAAAATGAAATTGATTTCAGTTCATTATCTATCAGGTTGACAGCTTCCTTGTAAAGCATATTTCTGCTTATTTCTATTAATTGGGCTGATTCTTTGTATGAAATATAAGATTGTTTACCATTGACTTTCTTATAGAACTTCACTCTTTCTTCATCGTGTTTGACATATATTGTCTCAGATGTAATAGTTCCAACAATTTCCTTCTTAATTCTTTTAATGTAATTTTGTCTGTCTTCCATATTCTTCTCCTCTTTTTTTTGACGAATCAGGGTCTTTCGTCATTTAATTATCCCTAACGGAACCCTATAAAACTGCCGGTTGCTCCGTCAGTAGCCGATTTTTTCTTCCGCTGTCGGTTGCTCCCATTTCGTTCGCTTTTGGACAAACTACAGCTTGATTTGTCCAATTTTGGGACAATTCGCTGTCCGTTTTGTCCAATTTTGTGACCAAACGCACCTCAGTTTGTCCAATTTCACCAGCTGCAAGCTTTTCAGCTGCCGGTTGCCCCTTTTCACCTGCTTTGAAAACGGCTTCATTTTTTCTACATACCTATATTCCAAAAAGTGAATCAAAAACAATAAAGTATAGTTGACGAGAAATCTCTGCCGTCATAAATTACAAAGCAAGGAGTGTTATATGCCAAAGCGTTACTACGATGAGGATGACGATTATAAAGGAATCTACGATGAAGATATAGAAGAGTCTGAGGATGATTTTGAGGATGAAGATTTGGATGACGAGGACTTCCTTGATTCCTATGACACACCTATAAGAGACTTCGAGGATGACGACGAAATGGAAGAAGGCGATGACGAGGAAGATGATATTCTCGAAGACGGATTCTACTATGACGATGACTCGGAAGACGAAGACGACGAATACTGAAAATGATACTTGTTGCAGATGTAGGAACCACATTCTTTAAAGTCGGTCTTGTGAATGAAGACGGACGGCTCGTCTGCTACGACAGAACTGTAATAAAAAACCACTTGAACACTGCAAATGATACTTCGAATTGGATTGAAGCATTCATTGATGTATTGAAGAAAATCAATATCGGGGAAAGAAACATAGAATCCGTAATAGTAAGCGGTAACGGACCGACACTTGTACCCGGAAACGGGGGAACGGCCTTTCTTTACACATTTGAGGCTCTCTCTGAATCGGCATTAATAAAAGACAAGACAGGCATTGATTTGCTGCCTACAATGTTCTTACCGAAGGCACTGTACATAAAGAACAATATGCCGGCACTCTGGAAGAATACGGAGTATTTCCTTTCTACTCCTGAATTTATTTCATATCAGCTGACCGGCATTGCCAGAACGGTAATGCCTCTGGAAGGACTCCGGAAATGGTATTGGAATGATGATTGTCTTGAAGAACTCGGAATTGAAAAAGAGAAATTTCCCCCATTTGTCAGAAGCGGAGAATACTTGGGAAAAGTAACATCAAAGGCCGCAAAAATCTTCGGAATAAAAGAAGGAACTCCCGTGCTGGCAGGATGCCCGGACTTTGTTTGTGCGATAGTCGGAAGCGGAGCTATGCATCGGGAAATGATCTGCAATCGAAGCGGAACAAGCGAAGGCATAAATTACTGCAGCGCAAAGCCTGTAAATAATCCTGTTTATATGAGCTATAGACATCCGAACGGAAAAGACTGGAATGTAAGCTATGTAATACCGCAGAGCGGTTTGGCAATAGAAGAGGCACGAAATGCAACCGGATTCAACCGTATCAGTTATGATGAAATGTTCAGCTACATACAGCAACATGATGATGAGAAGTCAAAGATAATCAAGGATGTATGTCTCAAACTATGTGAAAATGTCAGAGATGCAATCAGCAAAGTAGCCGACGGCGAAGTATCTGAAATCAGACTTACAGGAGGACCGTCGAAATCTGATTTCCTGAATAAAATGAGGGCAGAGGTGACCGGATGCAGAGTTTGTACGCTCGAAACACCTGAAGCAGGACTCAGCGGACTCGGTATTATAGCCCTTGCATCGCAGAACCGTGAAGACCTTACAAATCTTGCAGACCGCCTTGTGAAAGTTCGAAAAATCTATTGATTCGGTCGAAGCAAAACTGTATCCTATACTCCGACGTGATTTAAAACCTAATTGCAGCGTCGTAAAAAAAGTTGCTAAAAAGGAGTTCCCGCTGGTATGCGCCTCTCCTTTTACATTTTGGAGGTGTTACTATGTACGCACTGTTTACATCAGAATCAGTTACCGAAGGACATCCGGATAAAGTATGTGATCAGATTTCCGATGCCGTTTTGGACTCATTGCTTGCTCAGGACCCATATTCAAGATGTGCCTGTGAAGTTACGGCACAACCTGGCAAAATCAGCGTAATGGGTGAAATCACAACCCGTGCTGAAGTCGATTACGAAGCAATAGTAAGAAAGACATTGAAGGAAGTCGGATATGATCATTATGCAGAACATGCAGAAGTCTCAGTTGCCATTCATAATCAGAGCCCTGATATCAACGGAGCCGTGACTAAAGACAATGATGAACTCGGAGCAGGGGATCAGGGAATTATGTTCGGCTATGCCAACAATGAAACAGAACAATTGATGCCCGCAAGTTTTGCTGTAGCAAATGAATTGGCATTTGAACTTGCAAACATGAGAAAAAGCGGAAAGTATCCTTGGATTAAATCTGACGGAAAAACACAGGTTACTTTGCGTTATGACCATAGGGTGCCGATTGGTGTTGAATGTGTTGTCGTAAGTACACAACATTCGGAAAATGTTGATAGGGAATACATTGAAAAAATTCTAACTCAGGATTTGATTATACCGGTTCTCAATCGCTTCAAGCTGGATTATAAGGACTGTAAGTTTCTGATTAATCCTTCCGGAAGATTCGTACTGGGCGGGCCTGATGCGGATACAGGTTTGACCGGAAGAAAAATTGTTGTAGATACCTATGGGGGAGCCGGGCATCACGGAGGCGGAGCATTCTCAGGCAAGGATCCCAGTAAAGTTGACCGAAGTGCAGCATATCAGGCAAGACAGATTGCCAAAACAATTGTTGCTTCCGGGGCTGCAACCAAATGTGAAGTAGAATTGGCCTATGCTATCGGAGTTCCGCAGCCGGTATCGGTATTTGTTGAAACCTTCTCTTCCGGAAAAGTGCCGGGAGATGTATTGTGTAAGTGGGTCCGTGAAAACTGGGATTTAAGACCTTCGAAAATTATTGAAAAACTCGGACTCAGAAAACCGATTTACAGACAACTTGCTGCATACGGTCATTTCGGCAGAAAAGATGTTGAGCTTCCTTGGGAGTATGTTGACCCTTCAAAAGTTGAATCTTTGAGAAAGCTCTTTTGATGGTTGATGAGCAAGTAGCTCAACTCCGGTTATTTCCCATGTGATAATGCAGGCACAACTTAAGCAGGCACAACTTAAGCAGGCACAAGTTGTATTGTCCGCATTGCTGTGTTATATTTTTGGTATGCGTAAGATAAAGATTTTAACAGTTGCTTTGATTGTATTTTCAGCACTGGTTGCCCTTTGCAGCTGTGCTACCAAAGTTGATTTGAATATGCTTGTTCCTGCTGAGACAAACCTCGGAGGCAAGACTGTAATCGCTGTTTCTTCAACTACAGTTGATTCGTTCTCATTTCTGAATTCGAATGCTGCAAAATATGCATCGAAGATGATACAAACCGCTCTCAGTCAGGGAGTTTACAGTGTAATCGGTTGTGAGGAAACCGATTCAATAGTGAATTCCGCAAAGTATCTGGGAATTGACCCTACTGTGGAACTGCTTAAAAGAGGTGTATCCGTACTGATTCAGACATCACTGATTGACATCGGATACCATGATGAATTTCACGAACACTTCTTTAAGGACAATAAAGGAGTACTCAGGGTCAATGTAACCGTTCAGAGAGTAGCAGAACTGTCTTTATCCTGTACTGTTTGGGATTTGAAGACAAAAACAATAATCGATTCATTTGTTCTTACAGACACAAAAACATCAGATGAAAAAGATTTCCATTTGGGGCCGGGGCATCACGACAGCAATGATATACGCATAGATACAGGTAGCCTCTACCAGAGTATCCTCCACAATTTCAAAAATAAAATAAGAGACCGTCTTGTTCCGCATTTTGATACATTTAAGGTGAAGCTGTTGAAAGATGAAACAAAATCATCGGAACTGAAAAATGCTTATGCCTATGTAAAAGACGGACACTACGAAAGCGCACTTGCTATATTCAGAAATAATTGGGACAGAACACTGAATCCGGCAGCAGGCTATAACGCTGCAGTTCTGTACTATGCAATAGAAGAATATGACAAAGCTGTTGAATTTGCCGAAAATGTGTTCGATATTACAGGAAATGCGGAAATTGCAGGACTGATAGAATATTTCAGAAGTCTTACCAAAATGCAGGAGAGTGCAATTGCTCAGGTGGATGGCAGCGCTCCACAGACAATCCGGAAACAGGATATCAGGTATTGATAGATGCTGTTTGTAATTACGGGAAACGGAAAAGGAAAGACCACAAGTGCCGTTGGGATGGTTGCAAGGGCAATAGGACATGGCGAAAAATGTGCGGTTCTTCAATTTATCAAAAGTAAGCCTCAGAATTGCGGAGAATTCCGGACTTTAACTGAAAACGGAGTTTTTTGGAAAAACTACGGGTGCGGTTTTACATGGCAACAGGACAGTTTGAAAGAAACAGAAAATCTATGCAGACAGGGTTGGGGCGATTTTAAGGAAATGTATGCCTCCGGAGACTTCTTTCTTATTGTGCTGGATGAATTTACCTATGTTTTGGAAGAGCATTTAATTGAAATAAATGAGGTATTAACATTCCTAATAGGGAATAATAGTAAAACTCATGTTGTCATCACCGGAAGAAGAGCCTGCAATGAACTTGTTGAGTTTGCTGATACTGTCAGCGAAGTAAATGAAATCAAACACCATTATAATTCAAACGGGCATAGATGCATAATCGGGGTGGAATATTGAATGCCTGCATATTCCCGATTGTCACAGACTTCCGGAAAAATGATGTCAAAAAATAATGTCGAAAAATGCTATCGTAAAATGATGTTGGTAATTGCTGTCGAAAAGGATAATTGCTCCAGATAATTGTTGCTCCACATTATTGTTTTACATAACTTTTCATTTTTTGCACAATATAATATAATATGTAAGCGTTATGAATGCTCTTTTGTTGATAGTATATGCAGTATCAATCTCTGTTTGTTGTCTCACATTGGGCTTGTCCATTGCCAATGCAATTTTTCATAAATCTCACTGGTGCAGGTGGTATGTTGTTTTTCAGTCATGTCTTTTGTTTACGATAACTCTCGGATTTCTTTGCTCTGTTTCCAGAGTGTTTTTCAGCGATAAACTTAACAGGGTTATGTACTGCATATTCAAAATAATGTCCCACGCAACGATAGGTTTTGTTGTTGTTTTGCTTCCGTTCTTCCTGAAATGGATTATCGGGACACGATGGGGTGCATTGCAGAGGGAAATATTCTATTCGATGGGAATCGTGTATTTTGCATTCGGTCTGACTGCTGAAATAGTACAGAATAATTTTGTGGCTCAGATTACTCAAACACCGATTTTCATCTGCACTTTGATTTATTGCATTATCGTTCTGTATAGGAATCTCTCTAAAATCACAGACAAAAAAAGCCGTGATATATGTGTCACAATCATTATCGTTACCTTGAGTTTGCTGCCGCTCGGAATTGTGTCTGTAATATTCAGTATGGTTGACAGATTCAGTTATCCGGTTTACGGACTTGCAATGTCGATTATAATGTTGGTTTATTTTTTCAACAGGTTTTATGTTGATTCGGAGAAACTTCACAGAAAAACCGATATCAGCAGCAATATTCTTGCACAATACAGGATTACCGACCGCGAATTGGGTGTTATCAACCTGATATGCGACGGTCTTACTAACAAGGAAATTGCCGGAAAGTTGAATATTTCCGTCAATACGGTCAACAACCATGTTGCCAACATTCTGGAGAAAACAGGAGCTCGTTCAAGAGTTGATCTTATGAGAATGCTGAAGGTGGGCCCTTGGGATTGACAACAGCTTAATAACAGATTGACAACAGCTTGATAACGGGTTTAAGGACAGAACAAATAATGATTCGAAAAAAGGAAATCGTATATGGAAGTTAGAGTAAGATATGCCCCCTCTCCGACGGGATTGCAGCATATTGGCGGTGTAAGAACCGCACTTTTCAATTATTTTTTTGCCAAGGCAAACGGCGGTAAATTCATTCTCAGAGTAGAAGATACAGACCGTGAGCGTTATTCAGATGCTTCTCTTCAGGATCTTTATGAAACTTTGGATTGGCTGGGAGTCAAATGGGATGAAGGACCTGTTGTCGGCGGGCCGTTCGGACCTTACATTCAGAGTGAGAGGACTGAAATCTACCGCGAGTATGCCAAGAAACTTGTGGATATGGGAAAAGCCTATTACTGTTATTGCAGTGCAGAACGCCTTGAAACATTGAGACAGAAGCAGATTGCAGAAAACAGTCCAGTACAGGGATATGACGGTCACTGCAGAAACCTTACACAGGAAGAAAGGGAAGAACTTGAGAAACTGGGCATCAAACCCGTCATCAGGCTGAAAGTTCCGAAAGAAGGCAGTACGACATTCCATGACATTCTGATGGGAGACATTACCCGTGATAACAAGGATGTCAGTCCTGACCCGGTTTTGCTTAAAAGTGACGGTTTTCCTACATATCACCTTGCAAATGTAATCGATGATCATATGATGGGCGTTACCCATATTATGAGAGCTCAGGAATGGATTCCTTCCGGACCTCTGCATGTGATACTGTACGAAGCATTCGGCTGGAAACCACCTCAGTACTGTCATCTGCCTATGGTAATGGGAAAAGAAGTTGATCCGGAAACAGGGGAGGTTAAGTTTGCGAAACTCTCAAAGCGACACGGTTCAACATCCGTAAGAGACTTCAGGGAAAAAGGATATCTGCCGGAGGCCCTGCTCAACTATGTTAGTTTGGTTGGCTGGTCCTATGACGGAGAAAGCGAATTTTTTTCCAGAGAAGAACTTGAAAAGATTTTCTGCCTTGAAAAAATCAACAAGGCTCCCGGTGTTTTTGATTATCAGAAACTGGGATGGTTCAACGGTCAGTACATCAGAAAAAAGACCGATAAAGAACTTGCACGACTCCTTATGCCTTATCTCGTAAAGGCAGGCATCCTCAATGAAGGAGATATGGCAAAACTCGAAGCTTTTGTTCCGGGTGTAAGGGAAAGACTTACGCTGCTCGGAGACATTGAGGGAATGTGTGAGTTTGTCAAAGAGCCGGAATATGAAGCTTCACTTCTTATACCGAAGAAGATGGATGCCGTCCGAACTCTTGAAGCTCTGAAGGCAACTTATGATTATGTAAAAGCTGAATTCCCGAAAGGAAAGACGGATGAAGAACTTCAGAATGCACTGTGTGAGCTTGCAGCAAAACTTGAAGTGAAGAATGCAGGTGTTTTCAACCCTCTCAGAATTGCGGTTACGGGACTGGCAGTAAGCCCGCCTCCGTTCAGCTGCATGAGGCTTCTGGGTGCGGAAGAATCCTTCAGACGAATTGAAAAAGCAATAAATATTCTTGAAAAAGAGGTACAGAATAATGGCTGACAAAACAGGCGTAACAATGGATAAAATCGTTTCACTTTGCAGAAGACGCGGATTTATTTTCCAGTCAAGTGAAATCTACGGAGGCCTTAACGGCGCATACGACTACGGACCTATGGGAGTCCGTTTGAAAAACAATCTCAGGGATGTCTGGTGGAAGGAAATGACCCGGCTTCATGATAATATCGTAGGTCTTGATGCTTCAATTCTCATGGCTTCAAAAGTATGGGAAGCCAGCGGACATGTCAGCAACTTTACAGACCCTATGGTTGACTGCAAGCATTGTAAAAGCCGTTTCAGGGCAGATCAGATTGATCTTAATGCAGCCTGTCCCGTATGCGGAACGAAAGATTCCTTCACGGCTCCCAGAAACTTTAACCTTATGTTTCAGACTCATATCGGAGCAGATATTGATGCAGCATCAACAATCTATCTCAGACCTGAAACAGCTCAGGGAATCTATGTTGATTTCAAGAATATAGTATCTTCTTCCCGTGTAAAGATTCCTTTTGGAATTGCTCAGGTGGGAAAGAGCTTCAGAAATGAAATCACGACAAAGAATTTCATATTCCGAAGCTGCGAATTCGAGCAAATGGAAATGCAGTTCTTCTGCAAACCTGGTACGGATGAGAAGTGGTTCCCTTACTGGAGAGAGCAGAGAATGAACTACTATATCAACAAGGTAGGAATCAGACCTGATTGCCTCAGATGGCATCAGCACGGACCGGATGAACTTGCATTCTATGCAAAAGATGCTTATGACATCCAATTCCTCTTTCCTATGGGATGGCAGGAGCTTGAAGGTGTTCACAGCAGAACGGATTACGATCTTTCTCAGCACCAGAAGTTCTCAGGCAAGGAGATGAATTATCTTGATCCGGAAACAAACGAAAAGTACATCCCTTATGTTGTTGAAACATCTGCAGGACTTACAAGAAATGTTCTTATGGCTCTTTCGGATGCCTACGACGAACAGGAACTTGAAGGCGGTGATGTCAGAACAGTACTTCATTTCCATCCTGATATTGCCCCTGTTACGGTTGCAGTTCTTCCTCTTGTAAAGAAGGATGGCCTTGCAGAATATGCTTCCGATTTGGAGCACAGTATGAGAGAGGCATTTGTCACAGATTACGACACAAGCGGTGCAATCGGCCGTCGTTATCGCCGTCAGGATGAAATCGGAACACCTTTCTGCATTACTGTTGACTACGATACACTCAAAGACAACACTGTAACGCTCAGATTCCGTGATTCAATGGAACAGATCAGAATTCCTGTAAGCGAAATCGAGCAGACTGTCAAAAAAGCAATAAAGGACTATAAGAGAGTATAAATATGAATAAAGCACTACAGGTACTTCAAGACAGAGGTTTTATCAAAGATTGTACAAACCTTGATGCTCTTTCGGATCTGATGGATAAAGAGAGTGTAACATTCTACTGCGGGACAGACCCTACAGGTCCGTCTCTTCATGTAGGACATATAGTTCCATTTTTTGCTATGCATCACCTCCAGCAGTACGGACACAGCCCCATAGCTCTGGTTGGTGAAGGAACGGCATATATCGGAGATCCTACCGGCAGAACGGAACTGAGAAAGATTCTTGCTCCTCAGGTAATGGAACAGAATGCGAAGAATATTGCAAAGCAGCTTTCCAAAGTCGTCAATTTTGACGAAAATCCACCCTCCGGTTACGGAAAAGGCAGAATTCTCAATAACAAGGAATGGCTTTTACCTCTGAATTACATTGAGTTTCTTCGAGATGTAGGTTGTTACTTCTCAGTAAACAGAATGCTTACTTTCGAAGGTGTAAAACAGCGTCTGGAAAGGGGCCTTTCTTTCATTGAATTCAATTATCAGCTTCTACAGAGTTATGACTATGCAGTTCTTTTCAAGAAGTACAATAACCGTCTGCAAATCGGCGGTGCGGACCAGTGGGGTAATATCGTTGCCGGCATTGATCTTATCCAGAGAATGGGCGGACCTGAATGTTTTGGTCTTACATTCAATCTGATTATGCGTTCAGACGGAAAGAAGATGGGAAAGAGCGAACAGGGAGCAGTATTCCTTGATTCTTCTCTTTACTCTGTTTATGACTTCTACCAGTATTGGAGGAATGTTGCAGATGCCGATGTTGCAAAGTTCATGAAGTTGTTTACATTTATGGATCTTGATGAAATCGCAACATACGACGACCTTGCAAGGAACATCAACGATGCAAAACAGAAACTTGCATACGAGATTACAAAAATAATCCATGGAGAGGAAGAAGCTGAAAAGGCTCTTGCAGCAGCAAAAGCCGCTTTTGGAGGTGGTGCAGATAAGAGTGCAATGCCTACGGTTGAAATTGAACTGGGGGAGGGTATGGGTCTTATCAATCTGTTTGCCGCTGCCGGACTTGGAGGAAAAACAAACAGTGAAATCAGACAGATTGTGTTAGGCGGAGGTGCTTATGTAAACGATAAGCAGATAAAGGATCCCCGTGCAATCATCACAAAGGATGATGCCGTAAACGGTGAATTGATTCTCCGTTCCGGTAAAAAGAACTACAAGAGAGTAATAGTCAGGTAATGGGCTTGTTGTTTTTTCTGAACAGCATCCTGCTGGGTTTCGGTCTGGCTATGGATGCTTTTTCTGTTTCATTGGCTAACGGACTTAATGAAAACAGTATGAAGTTTCCCCGAATGAATTTAATTGCAGGAACTTATGCTGTATTTCAGTTTGCCATGCCCGTTATCGGATGGGTTTGCGTTCACACGATTCTTCATTATTTTGAAGTATTCGGAAAATTTATTCCTTGGATTGCCCTGATACTGTTGCTGTACATCGGAATAGAAATGATTGCGGAAGTTGTAAGAAACAAGTCTGAGGAAGTTGAGTCTGTGAAGAAACTCAGTATTGCAAAACTGATGATGCAGGGAATTGCTACTTCCATAGATGCTCTTTCAGTAGGGTTTGCGATTTCGGACTACGGTTGGTTTGAAGCTTTAATTGCTTGCGTAATCATCGCCGCAGTTACTTGGATTACATGTCTTGCAGGACTTGAAATAGGTAAGAGGGCAGGAACAAAACTTGCCGGTAAGGCGGGAATTCTGGGTGGTGTAATATTGATAGCTATAGGAATTGAGATTTTTGTCAAAGGAATTTAAGTATTTTGCAGTATCTGTTTTTTCCTCTTTGCTGCTTATTGTTTTATGGTATTTTGCCGCAGTTACTCTGGATATGCAGATTATCCTTCCTTTGCCGTCCGATGTTATTAAATCTCTTGTTTCGATTTTTTCCCGTGAAAAATTTTCAGCGGATATCATTGCAACGGTACTTCGTGCTTTGAAAAGTTTTGCAATTATTGTTTCAAGCGGTATGTTTCTGGGTATTCTTTCGGCTTCCGTTCCTTTTTTCGGGGCTTTTTTGAGACCGTTGACAGCTGTTTTCAAGGCAACTCCCGTTATGAGCGTGATTCTTCTTGCGTTTATCTGGTTCAGAACGGGGTCAGTTCCCGTTTTATCAGCATTTCTCATGGCATTCCCTGTGATGTATGTTCAAACTGTCCGTGCTGTTCTTCATCTTGACGGAAAGCTCAATCAGATGTGCAGAATATATGAAATTTCAGGAATCAGAAAACTGAAATACTTCATTATTCCGTCACTGATTCCGTCTCTTGTAACAGGTGCAAAACAATCTCTTTCCATGATTTGGAAAGTAATAATTGCCGCAGAAGTTCTTACTCTGCCGGATTACGGGGTGGGGAGGTCTTTACAGCTTGCTCAGATTCAATTGCAGACAGCTGATGTTTTTGCATGGACAATCATTGCAATTCTGCTGACTGCAATCGGTGATTTCCTGTTTGATCTGATTATCAGACGAAGGAGTGAAAAATGAAGATTGAAAACATTTCAAAATCATTCGGAGCAGCTTCTGTACTGGAAAACTTTTCTTTGGATGTTAAAAAGAATTCCATAGTTTGTCTCACAGGACCTTCAGGTTGCGGAAAAACAACTCTGCTTAACATCATTGCAGGTTTGGAAAAACAGGATTGCGGATGTGTTGAAACAGAAGGTGAGCTTAAAATCAGTTATCTGTTTCAGGAACCCCGTTTGCTGAATAATCTTACCGTTTTGGAAAATGTCTCTGTTCCATTGAAAGGAGACTGTGAAAAGGCCGTTGAAATGCTCGGACTTGTAGGGCTTTCAGATTTTCTCGATAAGCATCCTTCGCAACTTTCCGGCGGTCAGCGTCAGCGTGTTGCCATTGCCAGAGCTTTCAGTTTTCCATCGTCTGTCATACTAATGGATGAACCTTTTCAGAGCCTTGATATAAAAATGAAAAATGCTTTGGTCAGGAGTTTTCTCGATATTTGGGAACACAACAGAAAAACCGTTTTATGGGTAACTCATGATATTACCGAGGCCTGTTTGGCTGCGGACAAAATTGTGTGTCTGTCTTCAAATCCTATGAAAATTGAAAAGATTTTTTCAATCAGGGAAAAGAGAAGTGCAAGAACAGGCGACAGCATCGCATCTGTAAGTGCATCGGTTTATAATCTTCTTGTTGACGGAAAGAGTAAGTGATATGCAGCTTGGTTTGTATGAGACATTGTCAAGCGGCCAGTGCTTCCGTGTCAGGGAAGAAAACGGTATCTGGACTGTTTTTGCCGGTGTGGATGACAATGTCCGTTGTCTCAGGGTTTCTCAAAACGATTTGACTCCGATTATGAAGGATGATTTCTGGTTGAATTATTTTGATATGCATACCTGCTATGCCGATATGAAAAAACAGTTTTCTTCGTTGAGTCCAATAATGGCAAAAGCGTGTTCGTATGCTCCGGGTATCAGAATTCTGAATCAGGATCCTTGGGAAGCTTTGTGTTCGTTTGTGGTGTCTCAGAACAACAACATCAAGCGGATTATGAATATTATCGGAAGAATGTGCGACAGGTTCGGTAAAAGCGGAGGTTTTCCCTGTGCTGACACTTTAGCAGGTGCTTTTGAGCAGGATTTGATTTCTTGCGGCTTGGGTTTTCGTTCTTCATACATTCTTAATACTGCAAATGCGGTTTGTAATGGTCTTATCGATTTTGATACTCTAAAAAATGCCGATATCGATGATGCACGCAAAATGCTGATGCAGGTTAAGGGTATAGGAATTAAGGTTGCCGATTGTGCTCTTCTTTTCGGTTGTCACAGGTTGGATTGTTTTCCTTTGGATGTGTGGATGAAGCGTGTTATGGCTTTGTACTTTCCATCCGAAGATGCATCATATTTCGGTCCTTATGCGGGTGTTGCACAGCAGTATCTGTTTCATTGGGCAAGGACCTCGGGAGTTTTCAGGGAGGATGAAAAATGATTTTTGATATTCTTGCAAATCTTGAAATGTACGCGTCTGTTGTTCCTCAGATTAAAACTGTTGCAGCGGCTATGGATCATGACAATGTTTATGAACTTGCCCGCGGGCATTATACAACACCTGACAAAAATGTCACTTACGATGTAATTGAGTATAGTACCTGCGATTCAGACCAGCGTTTTATGTTCCACAAAAACCGTACCGTCGTAGAAATAGTATTAAGCGGTACAGAGCTTTTTTCAACTTCTTGGAGAGAGTTATGTTCAGGAGCTGATATTTACGACAAAAACTCCGATACCGGTTTTATAAATGCTGAGCCGATTTCGGCTTTTCAGGGTGCTCAGGGGCGTTTTGCAGTATTTTTTCCCGGGGAACCTTACAAAAGCGGTGTTTCCTCCGGTACTTCGGAAGCTGTAAAAAAAGTTGTTTTCACCATTGTAGAAAAGTGACAGTTATGTACAAAAATGGTGTTTACACAGCACCGTTTATTTTGTAACTTTTATTTGTTGTATATTGTTTTATATGAGGTACTTTCAAAACTGATATTTGTGAAGATAGTTGAGGTTTTTATGAAGAACACAAAAATAGCTGTTATCATTCTTGTTGTTGCATGTGCTGTTGCAGCACTGTTTATGTTTACAGGCAATAAAAATAAGAAAACTGAAGTTGCCCCTGTTTCAACAACTCCTGAAGTAGAGAAAAAGGTTGAAAAGCCTGTTGTAGAAGCTCCGGTTGTCGCAACTCCTGTTTTCGAAACTCCTGCAGAGGAAGTTAAGGTTGAAGAACCTGTTGCAGAAGCCCCGGTTGTTGAAACACCTGTTGCAGAAACTCCTGTTGTTGAAACTCCGGTAGAGGAAGTCAAGGCTGAAGAACCTGTTGCAGAAGCCCCGGTTGTTGAAACACCTGTTGCAGAAACTCCTGTTTCAGAGGCTCCTGTTGTTGAAGTTCCTGCTGAGGAAGCTCGGATTATCGATGAACCTGCTCTTACAGTTGCAGCTTACATCAGTCCGTTCTCTTTCAGAGGTGTTTACTTCTACGATGATGATACAAATTATGAATCTTCGCTTCTTTCAACTTACGGTTTGGCTGCTAAGATTAAGGCAAGATACAATTTCTACAAGAATGTTTATGTTGCTCTTGATCTCAGCGAGCAGACATATTTTGAGAAGCATTACGGTAATTACAATGACCTTCTGCTTTGTGCAAAACTCGGTCACAAGTCATATTTCTGCGAAAATGCCTATACATTTGCCGAAACAGGTGTTGGTGTAGATGTGGCTGCATTCGAAGGTGATTGGAGAGCTTATCTTACTGCTGAGCTTGAATTCGGTTTAGGTTACTGTATCAACGAGAATCTTTCAGCTGAAGTTACAGAGGAAATTACTTGGAACTGGCAGAAAGCTCATGACGGTTGGAAAGATGCTTCTGCTTTCAAATTCAATACCTATGTCGGTCTTGTTTACAAGTTTTGAAAGTACCTCTGTTATGGTTTTTTACGGGGAGTGTTGCAAAGCACTCCCTTTTTTCGTAAATTAACAGCATGAGAAAAGAAATAATGACGAGTAAAAGAAGAGCTCAGCTCAGATCTCAGGCACAGTCTTTGCAACCTGTTGTTATGGTCGGTCACGATGGTGTTTCGGAAAATGTTGTAAATGCTTTGAAAGATGCTCTTTTTTGCCATGAGCTTGTAAAAGTAAAGTTTCAGGATTTTAAGGAAGCCATAAAAGAACTCAGTATCCGTCTTGCCGAACTTTCGGAGTCGGATCTTGTTGCAACAACCGGCTTTACCGCAGTTTTCTACAAATTTAATCCGGACAAGCACTGATTACCTCTGTCCGGAGTCAGAGAATCAGTAACTTGCCAATCCAAAAGCATTGCAGATTGCAGTTTTGTAAGTTTAACACTGCTTTTTACGCATATTGCTCTTATCAATATTTATGAAGGCAGTTTTGAAAGTACCTCCAATATAAGTTGCAAAAAAGCCTATGTGTATGTATGCTGATTTTTATAAGAGGAGAAAAACATGAAGAAAATACTTGCAGTAACGGCAATTATGTTGCTTGTGTGTACTTGTGTTTTTGCAAGTCACAGAGTATCGGTATCACTGGATCCGTTTACATTCCAGCACTTTGTACAGAAAGACGGAGATGCAAAGTCATATGTAAACAGTACATACGGACTTGGTGGCGGAATAGGATATGACTACAGCTGTTGTGAAAACTTCAGAGTAGGAGCAGAAGTAAAGGC
>JAZLEZ010000020.1:0-11580 GCA_045615505.1 Sphaerochaetaceae bacterium
TACTGTGCTTCCGGAGGGGATGCCTTCCAACCGTTTCAATTCTTACTGGAAAACCGGGGCGGTTTGTGCCTATTCTTCTGATGTAACCGTGTTGCCAAGCCTTGTAGGTGATGCCTATCTGAAGCCGTTTGTCGGAATGGAAGTTGGAATGAGACGTCTTGCCGTGGGCGAAACAGATGAAAAGTTGGTTGATGATCCGGAAGAGAAGCTCTCTCTTGACCAGTTGCTTACCGGATTTACCATCAACGGTGCAAAGCAGTGCTCATGGGAAAACGTGACGGGCTCCATTGAAGTCGGAAAATCTGCTGACATGGTTGTGTTGGATAGAAATCTGTATGAGATTCCTGTTGAAACAATTCATGAAGTAGAACCGTTGCTTACTGTTTTCAGAGGCGAAGAAGTCTATAAAATGTCAGTTAATTGACTGAACAGGGAGAATCCAATGAAAAAAGTGATTACACTGGATGCTATTATAGTCTCCTTAATGGGAGCCATGGGATATGGTTTAGGTTATCAGATTCCAAGTGCTTACGGACTGCATTCACTGCTTTGCCTTGCTATCTGTATGATTCTGGGAACAGTTTTGGAAATGTCTTCCGATAAGATTATCTTCAGCAAATATGTTCAGCAAAGCAACAAAAGAAGATATGTCTCTTTTGCAGTGGTCATTTTGATTTTCCTTCTGGGCTTTTGGTATCTTTTTCATTGTTTTTCTTACCTTCTGTGGAATGATGTAGGCACAGAATTGGTGTACTCGGCTGTGCTTCCTGTGGTTGCTTTTTTTACATCTATGGGAGTTCAGGTAATAAAGCGTAAAAAGTTACTTAAAAAGTACGGTACGGGGGACAATGGGTTCCAGTTTGATGAGGATGTTACCGAACATTGGTTGGCTGAAGAATCCGGAAGTAATAAAGAAGTTTCGGTTTGTCCGAAAGGAAAACCCGTTGTAAAGACATTCGGCGGCAACTACATCGGTTGGAAAGATAAAAACGGAGTATGTTTTCTGGGAATCCCATATGCCAAAGCCCCTGTGGGTGAAAACCGCTGGAAAAAGCCGATTCCTGTAGAAGCTTCCGACCGAATATATGAAGCATATTATTTCGGCAATTCCGAAGTACAACCTGAAAGCAGCCATAACATTCTTGGACGGTTCAAACAGGGTGAAGATTGTCTGAATCTGAATATTTGGATGTCAAAGTTTGAGCCGGAAGGAAAGAAGCCTGTTCTTGTCTATTTTCACGGCGGAGACGGAAGATATGGCGGAAGCGCAAGTCCATTATACTCTTTGCAGAATATAGCCAAAGGCATTCCTGATGCATTATGTGTCAGTTTTAACTATAGAATAGGTGTATTCGGTGTTGTAGACTTCAGTTCATCTGGCTGTACAGATAAAGATGAGTATAAAAACAGCACCGCACTCTCTCTGTTTGACCAGATTGAGGCTCTGAAATGGATTAAGGCAAACATTTCAGCTTTTGGAGGAGATCCTCAGAACATTACTGTTGCCGGCAGTGATTCTGGAGGTAGCTCCATTTGTTTACTTTCCGCCATTAAGGAAGCAAAAGGTCTTTTCAAACGTGCCTTAATTCTATGTGCATCCACGGCAGATACACCTGTGAATGATGAAAAAGCCTCTGCTGTTGGGAAAAAACTTTTGGAAGAGTTCCAATCTGAAAAAATATCAGATCTTCAAATCGTTTCTTCAGATAAACTCAGGGACTTTACGAAAAGAAACTACAGTTTTTTGGAGCTCCCTCCTAGGGACGGCAGATTAGTTCCCCATGATATAGACCAAATGTATCTTTCCGGCGTTGCTTCCGATATTGAATTCATTTTCGGCATAGCCGCAGATAATGCCAGCGGTTGGCAGGCAATGGTTGCCGGAGAGCTTTCTACTGAAGAAATGGTCAATTCATATTATGAACTCTTCAGAAATGTTCTGGGTATTATTAAAGCCGATAAAGTGGATTCTTTGCTTGAAAGCTATATTTGCTCAGGTTTAAATGATACAGATGCAAAACGCATTTTGCTGGCCGATTTCTTCTATAAGGCTGCTGTGCTTCATGATTGCAGAGCGTTGACGACAGGAGGAAGCAAGGTCAGATGCTTTTATTGGGATGTAAAGAGTGATATAGAAAAACTGACATCAAATTCTGTTTCCATGATGACAGCCATTTTAGGCAATTCGGAAATTGCTGAGCAGATGGGATATCTGAATAATCAGAGCATTACAGAAATCATGCAGGCATTTGTAGGTAAGTTTATCCATGGGCAACCTCTTGGTTTTTTCAAAAACGAATTAAAGGGTTTCCCTGAAATTTTCTGGAAAGAATTCAGCAAGGAAAATGAGTGTGTTCTACATGTTAAAAAGGATACAATCTGCATAACTGATAACGCATTTTCGGAGAATGTCCGTGAATTGGAAAATCTGGCATATGAAGAGTAGAAACTTAGTAAAGGGTAACACATTTCTGTACCAGTTGCATTTCCGCAACAGAGGGTTGCAAACTGCATTTAAAGCTGAATATTCTGGATTTTAAATAAACGGATTTATTCTTCTTTGAATTGATCTTTTAATTTGACATGTATATCCCATTCACCAATTCATTAATGAAGAATAAGAATAATCTGTATTGTTTGGAGGAAAACAATGAAAGGAAAAAGGGTTTTGTCTGTATTGTTGACGGTTTTGTTGGCAATATCTGTAGTTTTTGCAGAAGGAAACAAAGAGGCTTCTGCTGAAAAAAGACTTGTTATTTTAGAAACAACTGACATTCACGGTAATATTTGGGGTTATTCATACGAGGATTTGAAAGAGACCGCAAATAACGGAATGGTTCGTCTTTATGACTACATAAAATCCGTCAGAGCGGAAGGTAATTCTGTTCTTCTTGTCGACTGCGGAGATTTCATTCAGGGCACGATTATGACGGATGATATTTATAATAAGAATCCGGATACGAAGCATCCTGTCATTGCTGCTATGAATTACATGAAATACGACAGTGTAACTCTTGGAAACCATGAGTTCAACTGGGGTATTTCAACTATGAAAAAGATTACGAAACAGGCAAAGTTTCCGATATTGGCTGCAAACGTTTTGGATAAGAACGGAAGATTTGTTACGGGTAAGGGATGGACTATAAAGAATTTAAACGGTCTGAAAGTTGCAATTATCGGTGTTGTTACACCTGATGTTCCTATTTGGGACGGCACAAAAGAAGGTATTGAAGATTGTACGTTTGTTCCTGCAAACGTTGCAGTAAAAAATGCTATAGAAAAAATCGGCAACAAGGCAGATGTTATAGTCGTAACCGCACACATGGGTATGTATGCGGAATTTGATGAAGAAAACAGAAGCGATTCTGCCCAGAAAATCCTTGACGATAACCCCGAAATAGACGTACTTCTTGTCGGACATAATCACGTTGTAGTTTCAGACAAGCAGGGCAAAACGATAATCGGAGGTTGCAGGAACTTGGGAAGAGACATCGCAAGATGTGATTTGGTTATTGATGCAGACAAGAATGTTGTGAAATCAACTGTAAGTATTGTTGATATGAAAGACCAGACGGTTGCTGAAGAAATAAGGCAGATTCCGGTAGTTGCGGAGGCTCAGCAGAAAACCATTGATTTTATCAAGGGTGCTTCGGATGACGGTTCTTCGGAAGGCGGTTCTGCGTTGGGAGTTTCAACCGCAAAGTTTCAGCCGGAAAACGAAATTAAAGGTTTACCGGAAGGCAAGCTTGGCCCTACCGCCGTTATGAGTTTTATTAACAAAGTTCAGAAGGAGGCTGCGGGTGCGGATGTTTCAGGGGCGGCTCTTTTTAAGAACACTTCCGATTTACCTGAAGGCAATATCAATTATGGCAATATTTTTGACATCTATAAATTTGACAACACCTTGTACAGGGTTACTGTAACTGGTGCGGAGCTGAAGGCTTGGATGGAATGGTCTGCTGAGTGTTACAATCAGTGGAAGCCCGGTGATATAAACATTTCTTTTGATCCGGAATATCCTGATTATCTTTATGATATGTTCAGCGGTGTTGACTATGAACTTGATTTGTCTCAACCGAAAGGCTCAAGAGTAAAGAACATTATTTTCAAAGGGCATGAGCTGACAGATGAAGAGACACTAACAATTGCTGTAAATAACTACAGATATTCGTCAGCATTAAAGGCCGGCGGTCTTGTGAGCGGTAAAAAAGAGTGGGAATCTTCAGGTTCTATCAGGGATTTGCTTGTTCAGTATTTTGCAGAACATTCTCCCGTAGATCCCGCATCGCTGGAAGAACACAACTGGAAAATTGTAAATGATCTTTCAAAGTCAGATCCGAGACGTGAAGAACTTATTAAGTTAATCAATGAAGGAAAACTTGAAACTCCGTATTCTAAGTCTTATAACCTCAGTGATTACAATTCATTGATTTCCGGAATATGATAAATTTTTTAGCCTGAATTTCTTAGGAAGAACTTTAAGCCTGACGGCAGGGGGTGTGTGATTTTAAACGGCATATGTTGGAAGTGATGATGCAGAGCCAGTTGAAAAAGAAGGGATTATCAGAGAATTCAAGATGCGTCAGTATTTTGAAAAACTTTCTGCCATTGTGCATATATACTGCATAACGATTACAGGCATACTGCCCCAACGATTAGCCCTATACTACAACAACGATTACCTTATACTGCACTAACGATTACTCGTAGGGGGTGTGTAAAAATCGGCATTTTTACTGTAAAAACAGCAGAGAATATTAAATGTCTCTGCTACTTGTCGCACACGGATTCCGGATTCCACTTGAGGAGTCCCAAACAGACTTCTGTAAGAAGGTCTCTTAACTTTCATTCTATTATAGATTACGGGTCAATATTGACCCATTTTTTTGTTGAAAAAATCGGAAAATCCCGTTTATTTTGTTAACACTTTTGTTAACACCTAAAAAAATAGAGGACATTGTTTAGTCCTCTATTTGTATGTAAATCGTTATATTATAAACAATACCCGGAATGAGACTCGAACTCACACTACCTTTCGGAACTTGGACCTGAACCAAGCGCGTCTACCAATTCCGCCACCCGGGCAACTGGGAAAATAGTATCTTTTTTGAAAGGCCGTTGTCAATTGGAGCAAATTGCCAGAGGAGCGGAAAAGATATTGTATTTTTATTATGACTTGAGTATAACTAGCTGGAATGTTGAGATATTACCTTTTGTCTTTTTTTATGCAGAGTACGACAAGTGCCGTTTGCCCTTATGTTCAGATATTTCTGAGGAATATGGGTTTCCCCCAGACGGTTGTAGGTATTTTTCTGGCCTTCGGGCAAATTGCCGGTACTGTAGTTCCGCTTGAAATAGGGGCAATGGTAGATAAGAACGGTAAAGTCAAAAGGACCCTGTATGTCTGCGTTTTCTGTATGGTTGCATCTTTTATATGTATGATGTTCAAACTGCCGGTACTTCCGCTAGCCGTTCTGTACGCAACGAGTCAGGCATTTTTCAAATGTCTGGACCCAGTGCTTGACAGCTATTTCACAAGTGCATTCAAAGGAGATCCCAAACTGTATTCAGATGTAAGATCTTCAGGAACAATGGGTTATGTAGTAATGCTCTGCCTGTTTGCACTTACGGGATTTCCTTCAAAAGACAGTAACACACAGATACTCATCAACATGATTTTTTTCTTCATGGTCTTTGCATTCTTCGTGTTGATTGCACCAAACCCCCAGAACGCAGGAAAAATAGGAGCAAAAGAAAATGAACGATTTAAAATCAGCTGGCTTGATAAATCGTTCTACATACTTATGTTCATTATAATGTTTACGAAGATTTCCATGGGTGTGATAGACATTATGCTCAGCTCCTATATGACGGAAGTTCTGGAACTCGGAGAAAAGTTCTCGCTCTTTCTGGCATTCGGGGCATTCTGTGAATTCATAGCATTTATTGTATTCGGGGATATGCTCAAGAAAGGAAAGATTACCATTTGGGGACTGTTGATGCTTTCGTTCTTTGGAACATTTCTCAGATTTACGCTGTACTATACAACAAGCAGCGTATTTATGTTTGCTGTGGCACAGTCATTGCATAGCCTGTCATTCGGTTGCAACCACATAGCAGTGACATCATACATCAGCAAAACAGTACCTGAAAGACACAGGAACCTTGCAATGAGCATATATTTCTCGATTGCCATAAATTTCAGCAATATGATAGGAGTACTGTTCGGCGGAATGCTCATAGATAGAGTCGGATACAGCGGAGTGTTCATTATTTATTCCGTTTTGCCGCTGATTTCTGCAGCCCTTTGTATTTATTTCAGAAAACTGATAAATTCTAGACTGATATGAATTATTACGCAGTATTGATAACACTGGTTGCGGGTTCGGCAACCATATTGGGAGCTCTGTTGGTCAAACATGTCCGGAACACGAAATTCGGAGCATTTTCACTTTCTTTTGCAACCGGAATAATGCTGATGGTAGCCTTGGGCGAAATGCTTCCGGAAGCATTTGAGACACTTCCGGTAATTCCTGCAATGCTTTGCTTGGTATTCGGCTCTGTTCTTTCTTTGATTCTGGATATCATTCTTCCGCATCATCACCACGAAGAAGTTCCCGGACATTACCTAAACGACTGTGAATGTATCCATGAAAACCATGTACACGAAGGAATGATAATTGCACTGCTGCTGCACAATATACTTGAAGGCCTTGCAACAGGAGTTGCAGTCGTATCAAATACGAGACTTGGAATAAATATGGCAATAGGGATTGCAATACATAACATCCCAATCGGAACCACTTTGGCTGTATCGATGCTTTCAGCAGATAAAACCAGAGGAAAAACAATACTTGCGGCTACACTTGTCGGACTCAGTCAGCCTTTTGGGGCGATATTGGGAATCTCCGTCTTTGAAACAGTCCTTTCAGCAACCGTACTTGCCGTATGTAACGCCGTAGTTGCCGGAATCCTTGTTTATATTTCATTTGACGAACTATGGCCTGCAGCCAGAAAGAACGGAAGCAGGAATCTTACCATAGCGGCACTTATGACAGGTATTTGTTTTGTACCTTTGACGGAATTGCTGATATAATGATTCTATGAATCTAACGGAATTACTGAAAAAAGAAATGCTCCCGGCAATGGGATGTACGGAACCGGCAGCTTCAGCACTTGCAGGAGCTAAAGCTCGTGAAATACTGAAATCTGATGAAATTTCCCGGATACAGGTATATGCCTCAAGAGACATGGTGAAAAATGCCATGGGTGTGGGAATCCCGAACTGTAATCTCAAGGGAATACTTGCAGCAGTTGCATTGGGAGTCGCCGGAGGAGATACATCAAGAGGATTGAGTATTCTTTCAGATGTAGATTCCCGACAGATTGAAAAAGCAAAGAACTACAAAATTCAACTGAATCTTGTTGAAAATGTTGTTCCGCTTTATGTAAGCGTGAAAATCTTCGACAGTAACGAAAATTATTCAATTTCCACAGTATCGGGTGAACATGACAGATTTTCTCATCTGGAGAGAAACGGAGAAATAACCGTAGATCTGCCGCTTGAAGAAAAACACGAAGAAAAAGGAGACAAAGATTTCCTGAAAACACTTACTCTTGATGACATAATTGATTATGCGGACAATGCAGATATTTACCAGTTAGGATTTGTGAGTGAAGCAATCAGAATCAATATGGAAATTGCTGAAAAATCCGTCTCTCTCGGATTTGGTTTGGAAGTAGGTAAAACAACTTTTACAGATGTGGAAAACCCCGCATCTTTGGCGCAAGCATTTGAACTGGGAGCCAGCCTTGCAGCTGCGGGAAGCGATGCCAGAATGAGCGGATGCAATATGCCTGTAATCATAAACAGCGGGAGCGGGAATCAGGGAATTACGGTTACTGTTCCCGTACACACTGTCGGAAGTTTCCTTAAATGCAGTGAGGAAAAAATAATCAGAGCTGTATGTGTAAGTGAACTTGTCGGACTTGTTCTTACAGCCAGAAAAAACAGGTTGTCTGCCCTGTGCGGAGCTTTTACGGCATCGATAGGAACAGCCTGCGCATACATTTACCTTATGAACAAAGACCGTCATATCATGGACAGAGCCGTTAATACCATGGTTGGAAATCTTACCGGAATAATCTGTGACGGTGCAAAAAGTACCTGCGCACTGAAGATTTACTCCTGCCTTGAAGCTGCTGCTTTGAGTGTAAAACTTGCTTTACGGGGGTTTTCTCCGGCGGAAGAGAGCGGAATTGTCGGACGCGACAGCCTTGAAAGCATAACTTATCTTTCAAGAATCAGCAGCGAGGGAATGTTGGAAACCGATAAAACGATTGTGGAGATAATGCTGAATAAAAAATGCTGATCAGAGGATTCTGAATTCTCTGGTTGCCGGAAGGGATAACAGATTTGCTGCAACCTCGCGGGCATCTTTTCCGTTGTTTACAATCTCATTTACGGAATCGATAATCGGAAGTTTTACATTGTAGAATTTTTCCATCCTTATAGCAGCCGGAAGAACATACAGACCTTCCACAACCATTCCGATTTCCCTGATTGCATCAGATGCTTTCATCCCGCTTCCGATAAGCCTGCCGCAGTTGTTGTTTCTGCTGTGCCGGCTCGTTGCTGTGACAATCATATCACCAATACCGGAAAGCCCGAAAAATGTATGTTGTGTACAACCCATCTTGCTTCCGAGGTATGATACTTCCGCCATACCCCTTGTGATTATTGCAGCTTTGGCATTATCCCCGTAACCCAAACCGTCTGAAATACCTGCAGCAAGAGCAATTATGTTTTTAAGAGCACCGCACAGTTCAACACCCTTTCTGTCTGTTGAGCCGAATACCTTGAAAAAGTGATTGCCGAAAACCTGTTTGACCTTTCTGGCAATCGCCAGATTTTCACAGGCTGCAACAATCGTTGTTGCAAGACCCCTTGCAACCTCTTCAGCATGAGTAGGTCCGGAAAGAGCAACGACAGGAACAAGAGTACCTGCTTTTTTGAGTTCGTCCTCGATAATCTCACTCATCGTGCTCAAAGTGGATTCCTCAATACCCTTTGTGACGGATACTATGATTGAGGAGTTTTCAATAAAAGGTGCACACTCTGAAAAAGAGGAACGGACATATACTGAAGGAACAGCACAGACAACAATATCCTTGTCTTTACATGTTTCCCTGATGCTGCAGGTAAAAACAATATCAGACGGGATAGAAACACCCGGCAGATTGGGATGGGAATGAGTTTCATTCAGTGCTTTAATTTCTGCATCGACGGCAGACCATACGGTAACGAGATGACCGTTTTCATGCAAAAGTTTTGCCAGAGCAGTACCCCATGTTCCGCTTCCGATTATTCCAATCTGTTTCATTGAGGATTATTTTTCTCTGTAGGTGATGCGTCCCTTTGTAAGGTCGTAAGGGGACATTTCGATTTTTACAGTATCGCCCGGTACTATTTTGATATGATTCTGGCGCATTCTCCCTGACATATGAGCAAGAATGATATGACCGTTCTTCAGCTCAACACGAAACATAACATTAGGAAGTGCTTCTTTTACAATTCCTTCAACTTCAATAGCCTCTTCTTTAGCCATTAGTCCTCCGATGCGACTTTCAAATTATAATAGACAGTGTTTTCTGTCAAGCTTACTGTCCGTTGCAATCAAATTGCATCAAGGGCGATTTCCATCATTTTGGTGAATGTTTCCTGACGCTCCTGAGGAGTTGTTTCCTTCCCGTCGTAAATCTGATCACTTACCGTCAGTATCCCCAAAGTCTGGACCCTGTGTTTTGCTCCCAGAGTGAAAAGCTCTGCACATTCCATCTCAATGCACCCGATTCCGTATTCAACAAGTTTGTTTTTATAATCCGGATCCGGATTGTAGAAAAGATCCGACGAGAATACTGTTCCTACCTTGGGTTCAATTCCGTTTTTCAAGGCTGCTTCATAAGCATCTTTAATAAGATTGAAGTCTGCCACAGCAGGGTAGGAGAGGCTGTCTTTGAAACGGATAAGGTGAGTTCCGCTGTCTGTAGCTGCAGCCTGAGCAATTACCACATCTTTCAGCTTGAATTCTGGAAGCAGTGACCCGCAAGTTCCTGTTCTGATGAGGCGTTTCACGCCGTAAAAATTTATGAGTTCATAGGCATAAATGCCGATTGAAGGAATACCCATACCGGTACCTTGGACACTTACGCGTTTTCCCTTGTATGTTCCGGTATAACCGAGCATACCCCTTACCTTGTTGTAGCAAACAGGGTTTTCAAGAAAATTTTCGGCAATGAATTTTGCTCTCAACGGATCTCCGGGAAGCAGTATTCTGTCTGCAATTTCTCCGACCTTAGCTTCAATATGCGGTGTACCCATATTTCCTCCTGATATCGCTTATTATTTTTGCACAAGTTATGTCTTTGTTCAAACACTTTCACCATTCTGAATTTTAAAACTTGGGCCAAACTGTGATTGACCGGAACCGCTGACAAGGTTTATTATTTTCGTGAATGGAAACCTGCAGAAAGCCGTTCATAAAGCTTTGATTTGCAAGGTCATCTGTAAACAGAACACGGAGGCTCTAAATGGGTAGAGGTGAAATCAAAAAAGAAAGCAAGGGCAGACCTTCTTCAAAAAATGTAAAGGAAAGACCGGCACAGCAACCGGCTTATGTTGCTCCGGAAGTCATAAAGAAAAAGAAAGAAAAGGATTGGTAAACTCCTTTTTTCTATCAGGAATCAGACTGCTCAGGCAGTCTGTTTCTGTGTATTAGGAGGATTTGATGTCAGTATTATCCAAATATCTTGAAACTCACAAATACGGTATAAATTCCGCAATGACTGCTTATGTTGCACAACTTGAGCAGGTACAATCGGTTTTCCCTGAAATTGCATCAAGCATCGTAAATGAGCTAAAAGACCAGAGGACTCATCTTAAATTGATTGCAAGTGAGAACTACAGTTCAACATCCGTACAAAGCGCAATGGGAACTCTGCTTACAGACAAATACAGCGAAGGATTCCCTTTTCACAGGTTTTATTCCGGATGCGAAAATGTTGATTTGATTGAAGATATAGCATGCAGGACGGCATGTGAGCTGTTCGGTGCAGACCATGCCTATGTTCAGCCTCACAGCGGAGCTGATGCAAACCTCTGTGCCTATTGGGCAATATTGAACGAAAAAATACAGAACCCTATTCTTGAAGAACTGGGAGAGACCAATGTCAGCCACCTTTCAAGTGAAGATTGGAACCGTATCAGAAAAGCAACGGGCAATCAGAGGATTCTGGGACTTGATTATTACAGCGGAGGACATCTTACTCACGGTTACAGACAGAATGTTTCCGCCCAGATGTTCGATGCCTATTCATACAGTGTTGACGGTAAAACAGGTTTGCTTGATTACGATGCAATTGAAAAACTTGCTTGCGAAATCAAACCTCTGATTCTTCTTGCCGGTTACAGTGCTTATCCGAGAAAAGTCGATTTCAGGAGAATGCGTGAGATTGCGGACAAGTGCGGTGCCGTACTTATGGTTGATATGGCCCATTTTGCGGGACTCGTTGCCGGAAAGG
>JAZLEZ010000021.1:0-16354 GCA_045615505.1 Sphaerochaetaceae bacterium
TTCCCATCCCGAACACGGAAGTCAAGCCCTCTCACGCCGATGGTACTGCTTTTGCGGGAGAGTAGGTAGTTGCCAGGTCTTTTTTTGTCTATTTACCTGTCACTTAAGGCCAACTCCTGATTAGGGTTCGGGAATTTAGGGTGTAAAGAATAAATTTATTTTTTTCTAGAGGTACTTTTAAAACTGATATTTGTGAAGATTGGATTTGAATTTGCGAAGAGAAAACCATTTTTTGATAATTGATGTAATACTTTGTTTATTATGAAGTTAACAAAAATGTGTTTTTAAACGAAAAGGCAAATTCAAGATTCATGAAGGCAGTTTTGAAAGTTCCTCATAAGATTATATTTTCTTCTTTTTTAAATTATGCATTATTTTGCTCTAATTACTGAATTTTTTAAAAATAATTTTATTTTTTACACTTTTTTCTTTATTTTGTAACCATTGTGTATTTTGTTCATTTTATCTTGTGTTACTTAAAACAGAGGAGTTTTCCTATGAAAAGAATTTTGACAATACTTGTTTTAATAATTGTTTGTGCATCAGCATTTGCTGTTGATGTTTCTTTAAATCTCGGAGGCGGAGCTTTTTTTAATAAAGGCAAGTTTTATCTTTCAGATTCACAGAAAAATGATGGATATGTTGAAGAATATAAAGTTGAAGAATATAAATCTATACTTGTAGATGTAGATTGCGGTGTAGAAGTTGAATTTGACAACAATTTAGTTGTTTATGATACAGTCAGTCTTGGTTTTCCCGGTGATGAAGTACAGATGAAATATGCTGGAGATACAGAATTCAGTAAAATAAAAATCGAGAATTCTTTTATTGTATCGGAGTCCATAGGTGTTGGTTATAAATTTCACTGTATTGGTTTTGATTTTATTACCGGTGCAGGATTAAAGTTTGATATCATTAACTATAATCAAAAGGAAGAAGATCTGACATTGGTTATGAGTAACTTCGGTGCAGGAATAAACCTTAAAGGAAGTTATTTCTTCAATAATCATTTTGCAGCAATGCTTGCTGTAAGACCTTCTGTAACTTTCTATGACAGTTGGATTGGTACAGATGGAAATACAGTAGAGAAAGCAGATGGCGCTGCAACGGGATTTTCTTGTACAAGTGTTATCGGAATTGAGTATAAGTTTTGAAGTGTAAACAGTTTACCAAGACAATAAAACTTGAAAGACCGCGAATATGATTTGCGGTCTTTTTTTTCAAAAATATGGTTTAGTGTCGGATAATATGTTAAATTATAGACAATATGATGCGATTTAATAAGCCTACTTTAAAAAGATCGGATATGGACTGTGTTCTGCAGACAATGGTTGATGAGCATATAGGTCCGGGAGAGAAAAATGCTGCTTTCAATCAGGCTTTTGCTCTCTCTTTGGGATGCTCGGAATCCTTCTCTTTCAGAACATACCCGGATTGTATCTCTCAGGCTCTGAAATTGGTCGGGGTTCGTGAGGATTCCGTTGTGGCGATTTCTCCTCTTACTCCGGCAATCTACATGGAAGAGCTTGAAAAAGTCGGTTGTAAGGTTGTTCTTGTAGATGTGGATAGAGAAAACGGAATGCCGGACAGTGAAGCAATATCTATTAGTAATGCTGAAGTACTTGTTCTTTACGATGTGTGTGCTTCTCTGGCTTTGAAGTACAGTCAGGATACTGCATCATACGAAAAAGCAGATTACGGAGATTTGAAAATCATAGAAGATGTGAGTCAATCTGTGGGATCAGTTTTCGGACAGGAAGTAAAGGCCGGAGATTTCGGAGATGTCGTGGTGTGTTCCATGGAAGAAGATGATGTAATATCTGCCGGCGGCGGAGCAGTGTTGGCAGTAAAGGAAGACTCTGATGACGACAGTGTAAAATGTAAAATTTCAGATTACACGATGCTTTCAGACTTAAATGCATCTCTTGGGTTGGTTCAACTGGATAATCTTGAGGAAAACAGCAGGAGAAGGAGAGAAATCTGTGAAGTGTATGCTTCCGGAATGATGAATACGAATCACAGAAGATTCGGTCTTGTCAATTTGGATTACAAATCAAACGGTTCTGTATTTTCAGTATTTATGAACTGCAAACCTGATAGTCTGATAGAATTTGCAAAACGACATGATATTCCGGTAAAGAAGACATTTGAAAACACAATATGCTCAAAAACAGAAGGTGATTTATTTGAGAAGTACCCGAATGCAGCATCTTACTATTTCAGAACAGTTTCATTTCCTGTATATCCGTTCCTGAAAACAGAGGAAATAAAAACAATATCAAGGATAATTGCCAATTTGCCGTAAATGAAAGTTAAAAGAATTGCACTGCTTGCCAATACTGAAAAACTCAATATCAGAAAAGTTTTTGAAGAAATGAAATCTTTTTTTGAAACTTGCGGTATTGATGTTTGTGCGGTCGAATTGCACAGTACTGAAAAAGATTGCCTGATTCAGCCTATGGATGTTGATCTTGCGGTGACGATTGGCGGAGACGGAACAGTGCTGTCATGTGCACAAATTTTCAAAGATTCCGATGTTCCTCTGTTTGCAGTAAATATGGGTACTTTCGGTTATATGGCTGATATTTCAATCTCGGAATACAAAGAAGTGTTCAGGGATTATCTTGAAGGAAAGTGTTTTACGGCGAAAAGAATGAGATTGGGATGCAGTGTTATCAGAGACGGCAAGATTGTATTTGAGAGTTCTGCATTGAATGAAATAACCGTTTCTTCTGCTTCAAGAGCTAAGATGTCAAAACTCAGTCTGTCAATCAACAATATACTTGCGGCAAATCTCCGAGGAGACGGAATTATTGTTGCAACCCCAACAGGTTCTACAGCTTACAATCTCTCCGCAGGCGGTCCGATTCTTGATGCAAATCTGTCATCGATTATCATAAATCCCATATGCCCTTTCACAATGGGTGTAAGACCATTGGTGATTTCATCTGAATCTGAAACAGAAATCACAGTTGCGGATCAGGACGGGAATGTTATTCTCACATGTGACGGTCATGAAGAGTATGATCTGATTCCTTTAGACAGGATTATTGTCCGAAAAAGCGATAAGGGAACTTTGTTTGTTGAAAATAAAAGACGCAACTTCATAGAAGTGCTGAGGAATAAACTCGGATGGGCAGGAGGTTTCAATGCTTGAACATCTTGAAATTAAAAATTATGCATTGATAGAGAACCTCTCCATTGATTTTCATGAAGGATTCAATGTGATTACCGGTGAAACCGGTTCCGGAAAGTCCATAATACTCGGTGCGCTCGGTCTTCTTATGGGAGAAAAAGCAGAAGCCTCTGCCATCAGAAACGGTGCTGACGAGATTACGGTAAATGCTATGATTTCAGTTCCGGAAAATCATGAAATAATATATTGGCTGAAGGAAAGGAATGTTGAACCGGAAGACGGAGCAATAATAATCAAAAGAATTGTCAAATCCAACGGAAGATCTGTTATTTATGTTCAGGGTCAGTTGTTTACTCGTGCCGATCTTTCATTTCTTGCAGACAGTCTGATAGATATGCATGGTCAAAGTGAACATCAGAGTCTGCTTTTACCTGAACGGCAGAGGAAAATCGTAGATGCTTATGCCTCAGATGAGGTAATTCTTAATAAGGTTTCGGAAAATTTCAGAAATATTTCGGTACTTAAAAAGCAAAAAGAAGAAATTGAAAAACAACTTGAAGAAGGGAAAAGACAGGAAGACTATCTGAACTTTGCACTGGAAGAAATAAACAATGCCAAAATCAGTTTAAATGAGGATGAAGAACTGAATGAAAAAGTCAAAAGACTGGGGCAGTTTGAAACAATATATGAAAATTTAAACGGCTGTTGTGAAAAACTCAAGGAAATCAAAGCGCTTCAATACGATGCATCTTCTTTTCTTTCAAAAGCCGGAAAGTGTGATTCTTCTTTATCGGATTTTATTGCAAGATTGGAAAGTCTAAGAATCGAAAGTGAGGATATCTGTCAGGGTTTGAGGGATTATATAAGCGCAGTAGATTACAGTGAAGATTCAATAAATCAGATGCAGGAAAGGTTGTCTCTGCTTCAGAAGCTTAAAAGAAAATACGGGCCGTCGCTTTCCGATGTTATGGCATTTGCAGAAGATGCAAAATCAAAAACAGAGTTGTGCCGGAACAGCGAAAAATATCTTGAAGAATGTGAAATAGAACTGAAAAAAACCGAATCGGAATATATTCGCAATGCCTCAGAATTGAGCAAAATCCGTAGAGGGGCGGCAAATAAACTCCAAAAACAGATAGAAAATACACTCAGAACATTGGGAATGCCTAATGCTCAGTTTGAGATAAAAACAGAAAAATCTCCGGATAAGTTCAGTTCTTATGGAAATGACAGTGTTATCTTTATGATTTCCGCAAATCCCGGAGAAGAAATGAAGGAAATGCGGGAAATTGCATCAGGAGGAGAATTGTCAAGAGTAATGCTTGCCCTCAAAACGGTTCTTGCAAAAGCTGATTCAATTCAGACTCAGGTTTTTGATGAAGTTGACAGCGGGATAGGGGGTTCTGTTGCACTGAATCTTGCAAACTGCATAAAATCTCTTTCCAATGACAAACAGGTAATAGCCATTACTCACCTTGCTACAATTGCAAGTAAGGCTGATTCTCAATTTGTTGTGTCAAAAACTGTCGAAAAAGGAAGAACCTATTCACACCTCAAACAGGTTGAAGGGGAAGAACGTGTACATGAAATTGCAAGAATGCTTTCCGGAGATGAAAGTACACTTACTATTGAGCATGCAAGAGCTCTTCTTGAAAATTAAACCTTAAAGAGCAACTTGCAAAACTCCTTTTTAATTCTCAGGCGTTCTTTGAACCCGCTAAACGATAGTGTGAAAAACTTAAAAATACGACAGTATTTCTCAGTTCTCACACTACATTTGTCGAATCCAAATTTACACCTGATTTATTAAAGTTCGTTTTGCAAGTTGTTCTAAAGTTCAGTTGTATTTTCAGTTTTTCTACAGTTGAACTGTTGAAACGGTTTATTAAATCCGTGCTGATTATATTCCAAACTGCATTTTGCAGTTCTGTTATATCTATATCGATACTGTTTGCTCTGGCTATCCTGAGTGTTTCCAGCATATTGTCGATTTGTTCTTCGGAAATATTGTTTTTATTGAATAAATCCGAATAGTATTCAATTTTTGAGTTGAAAAAACTCTTTACCGATTCAATATCGTTCGGACGCCCGACCTTGCTTACGATGCGTGCAATGTTTCCCAAATGGCCGAGAGTTTGTCTGAAGTCACTGTCGAAATTTGACAAAGCAAGTGATTTAAATGAATTGATTGCAATACTGATGTTACGATGAAATACTTCTTCTTTGGATACATTTGTACTCAAATCTGCAAGAGCAATATAGTTCTCAACGCTTTCTACGATTTCCATAACGGTTTTCTTGTTCAGAGTTCCGGCAATTTTGGTATCAACCCAGTTTGCGAACTTCTGAAGGGATGAAAGAGAAATCTGAGAACCTTCATAAGAGTAGTCATAACCGGTTTTAAGGTTTTTCACATGGATGATGAAGATTCCTTTTGAGTTGAGTTTTGCATCGTATGACAAGTTGAAAACTTCTAGAGTGTTACTGTTTTTCAGAACCATGGATCTGTCATTTATGGAAAGAAGGGAAAAAACTCCGAAAGTGTCTTCAAAATCCTCTTGGCGTGCTATTCGTCTGTTCATTGCAAAATAACCGCAAGCTCTGGCAAATGCAGGAATGATTGCAATGAAAGTTTTTGCTATGTTTTCACCTGTTCCGATACTTGCATTATTGCTTTTTGCCTCTTTGAGATCCCTCATAAGAGAAGGAATAATTCCGTTATGTGTATATTTCTGAAGATTTGTTGATGCATAAACAGCATAAGAAATATCCTGACTCGGCTCAATTCCGCTTATGTCGTTGAAAAACCATCCGCAGCTGGTAAATGAGAAGAATATGTTTTTCATACTATCCAGCAGAACTGCAATATCCTTGGCATCTTCATAATCCAAAGATCTGCCGTCGGAAGTTTTCAATGAATACACATATTCATCAACTGTTTGCCGGCGGGAAAGAACCTTTCCGTAATTGATGAGAATATTTTCGGAATCTATATCATTTCCCAAAATTCTGTGAATGTTGTCTTCAAATATTTCGCGTCCTTTGGTTTCCAGATTTTCGAAAGCTCTGCGAAGCGGTGTTCTCCATGCCTGATTCCAGTTATCGCTTCCGCCCGTATGGCAACCGCAATCCGTGTACCATCGTTTTATACCGTGAGAACATGACCATGAAGATCCTTTTCCGTCTTCACCCAGCCATAATGTGGCTGTCTCTGTAGGAGGATTGTCCTCGAGGTATTTTGCAAAATTCGTAAAGTAGAACTGATCTCCATCGTTGACTTTCTTGATAAGTGCTGCCAAAGCCATATCTCCGAAAGCTTCGTGATGGCCGTAGATTTCTCCGTCGGTTGCCCATGTCAGAAGTTTTGGGTTGTTTTCTTTTTTGTAGGTGGTTATCTGTCTGTACAGTTCGTCGGCATCCCTTAACATGTGTCCGAAACTGATGCCGCTTGCAAATTCTCCGTTATAGAAAAAAACTGAAATGGATTTTGTCTTTCCTTTGAGAATGAACGGCCTGTCACTTGGAGCACATTCACCTTCCGCAAGGTTGCGTCCATTGATGGATTCCGCCTGCCAAGGGGAAAGAATAACGAATTTAATGTTGTTTTCAGCTAGAACATCCACAGTTTCTTCATCTATTGCACATTCTGAACACCAAAAACCTTCACTGTCGTGACCGAATCTTGATTTATAATCTTCAAGAGCCCATTTTATCTGGATTATTTTGTCTTTTCTGCTTGCAAGCGGAAGAATTGTGTGGTTGTAAGTCTGGGCAATGAAGTTCGAGTGTCCCCACCTTCTGATACTTTCTTTGTCAGCTTCTTTCAGCTTGTCAATGAAATGATGATGTTCGTCATCCATCCATTTAAGCAAAGTAGGTCCGAAGTTTGAAGAAACGGTGCAATAGTTGTTGTAAATTGACTCAACTCTGCCTTTGTCAGTCAGATATCTCGAATATGCGTTAGGTTTGTAACAGGTTCTGTAAATAGCCTCGTTCCAGTTCTTGAAAGGTTTTGCACTTGTCTGAGTATCTACAATACCGGTTGAAGGGTCCTCTCTGGGAGGTTGATAGAAGTGTCCGTGTATGATGAGAGCTGTTTTCATATCAATTCTTCTTTGTGAAATCAGTTGTATATACCGGGCTTGGTTCATTCATATGATTCGGATTGAAAATGTTGTAATCCAAATCAGGGAAAATGTTGTTTCTTTTTTCCGATTTTACCAACCATTCGGTGTTGACGGCATTCTTGGTCATATTATCATACACTAGAAAGAAATTCTGCAAGTGACCCACAATACGCTTTTTCGCATATTCTTCGCTTGTATGATTGTGGATAATGAAAGGCCAATCACTCGACATAGAAAGCAAACATTCTCTTGCGGCCTGAGTAATGAATCTGCCTTTTAGAGAAACCTGATTCGGGAAACGTTGCGCAAGTTCTACCATACATTTTGCAGTCTTTGTGGTGTACTTGCTTATCCATGCATTTGATGAATTGTCAACCCAAACACGGGAATATCCGCCTTCCCCCCAAGAGCTGTAGGCAGGTACAAGAGTCTGAACTGCGTGATTTTCGGCAATGTATTCTGATGGTGTAAGAAGTCTGATATCTTTGTCTTCTGCTATAAGTTTTATAATATTCTCAAGCCACTGTATTCCTTCAAACCACCAGTGTCCGAATAACTCCGCATCGAAGCTTAAAGTATAAATCGGAGAATCGTTTATCAACGGATAGACTGATTCTGTTTTGGTTTTTACATGATTGAGGAAATCTTTTGCGTGTTCTAGAGTTTTCAATGATGCTTTTTCAGGACAATACAGAACCTTATCGGCAGTTTTTCCTGTAATTGACCAGTATTTGAAACCCGTGAATATTCTTATGTCGGGTTCCTGAATGTACGGACGAATGTAATCAATAGGCAAATCGTAACCGATATCTCTGTAGAACTCTCTGTAGTCTTTGTCTGCCGGATAACCGACGGAAGAAGACCAAACCAAACTTGTTAGGTTGTAATCTCTGGCAAAACAGTACAACCCATTGGGGCATTTCACCGGTGTATATGTGCCTTTTTCAGGTTTCTTTGAAGCCAGAAAGAATGCCTGAGAAGAAAGACTTGTCCATTTGATATTGTGTCTTTTGAGGATTTCTTCAAGTCCCGGATAATAACCGCATTCCGGAAGCCAGAATCCCTGTGAATCCTTATCAAAAATCTTTTCGTGATTCATAACACCTGTTTCCACTTGGGCATTTACAGCTACGGGATTATTTTTGTACACAGGTAAGAAAGCATGTGTTGCAGATGTTGTAATCAGTTCAAGATTTCCGGAATTTGAAAGACTGTTGAATGCAGAAAGAATATTTGTATTGCAGATTTTGTAATAAAAGTTCAGATTCTCATTGATGTTGTCAAGATACATCTGAGCAAGTTTTTTCTGATCCCGGTCATTTGTCAATCTTTCTATTTCCTTATTTCCAAGTTCTATGCGACTGTTCATATAGTCAATGAATCTCTGTTTGAGAGTATCATCGGTCAGCATGAAACAGAGTGTGGGAGACAGAGAAAAAACAAGTCTGAAAGGGATTTTCTGTTCTCTGAGCTTATACATCATTCTCAAAAGAGGAAGATAAGATTCGTTGATTGCTTCAAACAGCCAATCTTCTTCAAGAAATTTCGGATATTCCGGATGTCTTACAAACGGAAGATGTGCATGAAAAATAAAATTGATATTGCTTTTCATTATGCATTCCTCCCGTACTGATTAATAATCCTTGCTACATCTCTGCAGTCAACGACTGTACCGTCCTTTGCAATAAGGGAAGATACCAATAACTCATATTCTCCGGAATCTGTCAGACTTTCCGGTGCGCTGTCAGTCCAATGAACAGGAGTAGTCTCACAGTTGCTGTATGCGATTTCTTCATCCCCATCAGAAGTTCTGATTATCAGCGTCATTTTGTATGTTCTTCCTGCCCACGGAAGTTCAATATTCCAGTTGTCGTCATTGTTACCGACTACTATTTCATAACTTTTCTGCAGTTGGTTTTCATTATCCAGTACTGTAACTTTGATTACTGTTTCAGCTTTGGTTGCTTCAATTCTGTTTTTGGTGATTACATCAAAGCCCCAGAATACATAGGCCCAGCTGGAGTCTGTCAGGATAAAATGAATTTCATTGTCGTTGAAAGATTTCGGAAGAGGTTCGACACCGGGAAGTTGAAGAACATCGGAATTCAAATCGGTAAGAGCTTTTACATACTTTTTGTTTTTATCAACAGCCGGAACACTGTCGTCATCATAGATTTCTTCAAGTGTTTCGATGAGATCTTCTCTTTCCATACTATCCCAATTATCCAGTTTTTCCTGCTTTGCAATATACCTGAGTTCAGCATCGGAAAGCTGGTCAATGTTCATAAGAAACATATTCTCCTCCAGTCAGACACTAGAAAATTTTATTGAAGTACGGGCTTTATATCAAGCATTACGCACGCGAGTATAACGAATTAAGGCAAATTCAAGATTTATGAAGGCAGTTTTGAAAGTTCCTCCCAAATATTATTCTTCTGAACGGTCTTTCAGGTGGTTGAACAGCATTGCAAGACTTGCAGCCATATTTTCATTCTGCACAAGAATTCCGTGAGGAACACTCAAATGAATCTGTGCAAAATTCCAGATAGCTTTGATTCCGGAAGATACAAGATGGTCACAGACTCTTTGCGCCGCAATCTGCGGTACTGTAATAATCCCTATGTTTATGTGGTTTTCTTTGCAATATCTGCAGAGATAATCCATACTGAAAACAGGTTTTCCTTCGATTTCAGTTCCGACCTTATCTTCGTTGGCATCAAACGCAGCAACAATCTCAATTCCGTAATCTGCAAAGCCCTTAAACCCCAAAAGAGCATGTCCCAGTGAACCTGCGCCAATAATAACAGCTTTATTTGCATATTTATAGCCTAACACATTCTCAATATCCACAATCAGAGGTGAGATTTTAAAACCGATTTTAGGTTTTCCTTGGATGGAACTTACTGCTGATAAATCTTTTCTTACCTGTATTTCAGTAAACCCGAACGCTTCTGACAGCAATGGGGCTGAAACCTCTGTTTTGCCTTGAGACTGAAGATCTTTCAGATACTGTAAATAGTACGGCATTCTCTGTAATGCCTGTTTAGAAATAATGCTTTCTTCCATACAGTTAAAGATATTACATATCAACTATTGTCGTCAATAAATCAATGATTCGATAGTCAGATTCGCTTCTTAAAAATAATTAGCAATAATCCCAGAACTCGTGTATAATTCTTCTCAAAGTGTAAATTTACAAGGAGATTTTTATGAAAAAAACTTTCAAAAGCGTACTTGCAGCAATTATTGCTGTAACAATGATTTTTGCAATGGTCAGTTGTGCCACTGTAAAGAAGGATGCCAATCTCTCCGGTGGTGTATATGCCGGAAAGACTGTTATTCTTCATGATAACGATGTACATGGTGCTGTTGAAGGCTATGCAAAGATGGCCGGACTCAAGTCTTTCTATGAAGACATGGGTGCAACCGTAATCGTAGTATCTGACGGAGACTTCTCACAGGGTACTCCTTATGTCAGCGCTTCAAAGGGGCTGAATGCCGTCAAGATTATGAATGCCGTAGGTTACGATATTGTAGCTTTAGGAAACCATGAACTTGATTACGGTTATGAAAACCTTGCGTATATTGCCGGTCAGGGTGATTTTGTAACTCTTTGTGCTGATGTGTTTAAGAACGGTAAGCCTATTTTTGATTCCGATGTGATTGTCAAAGTCAACGGTCTTTCAATCGGTTTCTTCGGTCTTGAAACACCTGAGACAAGTACAAAAGTAAATCCGGGACTCATTAAGGAACTTGAGTTTGCTTTTGCTGACGGAGAAAGAAAATATGATCTTTATGAAATAACTCAGAAGGAAATAGATAAGCTCTCAAAGAAGGCTGATGTTGTCATCTGTCTCGGACACCTCGGAATAGATGAGGAAACCGTAGATAAGAAGTGCCGCTCATACGATGTAATGGACAATGTAACCGGAAATTTCTTTATGATTGACGGTCATTCACATACAGTTATGTCTGAAAAGCGTAACGGAAACGGTATTCAGAGTACAGGAATGAGTTTTGAAAATATCGGTGTAATCGTAATTGACAATGTTTCAAAGGAAATCGTTGATTACTTCCTTGTAGATACAAACTATGTCAAGGCCGATGCAGAAGTTCTTGCATTCATAAAAGAGATTGAGGCCGAGGTAGATGCTGAATACAAGAAAGTTTTCGCAAAGTCTGAAGTAAATCTCAACGGTGCAAAAGCTCCTAACGGAAACAGAGACAGTGAAACAAACAACGGTGATATCATCACAGATTCAATGATATGGAGCGTTCTCAAGGCCGGTTCATTGGAAGTGGCTGATGACCATGTTGTTGCAGTAACAAACGGCGGAGGAATCAGAGCTGCCATAAATGAAGGTGATGTAACAAAAGCTGCTGTTAATACAGTTCTTCCTTTCGGAAATACAATTGCAGTTGATTATGTTTCCGGTGCTGAACTTCTCGAAGCTCTTGAAGCTTCAACTTACTGCACTCCTGATTCCGTGGGCGGATTCCCTCAGGTTGCCGGCATTGAATTCACATTGAATACAAAGGTTGCTTACGATAAGGGAGACTTATATCCTGGTTCAACATATTCTGCTCCTAAATCAATCAAGCGTGTTACAATCAACAGCATCAACGGAAAGCCTTTCAAGGCAGATGATACTTATGCCGTAATAACAAACAACTTCTGTGCAGCAGGTGGAGACACTTACTATGCATTCAAGAAAGCATATGATGAAGGAAAGGGATTTGACACAGGAATTCTTCTTGACGAAGCTCTTATGGAATATATTGAAGTTGTTCTCAATGGAACAATCGACAAGAGATATGCAGAGCCTCAGGGAAGAATTACAATCATAAAGTAATTCGGACAATATTGCTTTGCGGCGGACATCTGTCAGGTGTCCGCCTTTTTATTTTTTAGCAGTGTTGCAATTTGTTGTATTGCGTCTATAATTAAAGTAATTAAATAAAAAAGGGAGCTTGTGCTTCTGCAAATAATGAAAGAGGTATTTTATGAAATACGGTCGTACATTTAACTTTTCTGCAGGTCCTGCAATGATGCCGGAACCTGTTCTCGAAGAAATCCGTGATGAAATGTTGAACTATCGCGGGAGCGGAATGTGTGTCATGGAAATGAGCCATCGTTCTAAGGTCTATCAGCAGATTATAGATGAAGCTGAACAGGATCTCAGAGATCTTATGGGTATCCCTGACAACTACAAGGTTCTGTTTATTCAGGGTGGTGCAACACTTCAGTTTTCAATGATTCCAATGAATCTTATGAAGAACGGAAAGGCTGTCTATATTGAAACCGGTGCTTGGTCAAGCAAGGCCATCAAAGAAGCCAAGAAAGTCGGTGAAGTTATTGTTGCCGCATCTTCAAAAGACAAGAATTATACATACATTCCTGATTGTTCTGATCTCGACATCCCTGAGGATACAGACTATGTCTATATCTGTGAAAATGAAACAATTCACGGTTCAACATGGTCAACACTTCCGAATACAAAGGGTCATATTCTTGTATCTGATCAGAGTTCAATGTTCCTTTCAAGACCTTGTAATGTTTCTGATTACGGTCTTATCTATGCCGGTGTTCAGAAGAATGTCGGTCCTGCAGGTATGGTAGTTGTAATCATCCGTGAAGATCTCATCAGAGACGATCTCACAGATCTTCCTATTTATATGCAGTACAAGACTCATGCAGATAACGGTTCTATGTACAATACACCGAACTGCTGGGCAATTTACTGCTGCGGAAAGGTATTCAAGTACTTGAAGAATACTATCGGCGGTCTTGAAAAGATGGATGAAATAAACAAGGCAAAGGCAAAAGTATTCTATGACTTCCTCGATTCTTCCAAGATGTTCAAGGGAACAGTCGTTGCAAAGGATCGTTCTCTGATGAATATTCCTTTTGTAACGGAAAGTGCAGAACTTGATGCTGAAGTTGTTGCAGCAACAAAAGCTGCAGGTTACGACAACCTCAAGGGTCACAAGAGTGTAGGCGGACTCAGATGTTCAGCTTACAATGCAATGCCTAAAGAAGGTGTTGAAGCTCTTGTAAACTTCCTCAAGGACTTTGAAGCAAACTACAAAAAGTAATACTTTTCTGATAAAAAACGGCGTGGATTATTCCACGCCGTTTTTTTTGACCAAAAGCTGTTCAACCCGCCGCCCGTCAACAGATGTCACCTTAATATCAAAGTCTTTATATGTGAAAGAATCATCATTTGCAGGGAATTTCTCCAGTATTTCTACAGTCCATCCGCCGACGGTTTCGCTTTCATACTCAAATTCATCCTCTGGAATGCCCAACAAATCAAGAAATTCCGAAATGGGGAGATCTCCATCTACAACAATAGTATTATCGTTCTTGACTATTACCTCTTTTTCAACTGTATCCGTTTCATCCCAAATGTCACCGACAATCTTCTCAAGAACATCTTCCATTGTGATTATTCCCAATGTGCCGGAATACTCGTCCGTGACTATGGCTAAATGCTGATGAGCTTTTTTAAGTATTCCCAAAACTGTGGGCAGCTTCATGGTTTTATAAACAAAACAAGGTTTCATCAGGAGGGTTTTTATATCAAATTCATGTTTTTCTTCAGATAAGACCTGAAGGAATTTATTCAGATGCAGGACTCCTATAATATTGTCAATACTATCTTGGTAAACCGGTATTCTTGAATACGGGGTGTTTTCAACAAAATTCAGTATTTCATCAAAACCGTCTTCTATATCAACAGCTTGAACATCAACTCTGGCAGTCATGGCCTCTGAAGCGGGAATATCTGCAAAATCGATGGCATTTGTTACTATTTCCGTATCGTCTTCATCAAGAATCCCTTCGTCTTCAGCTGTCTCTATGATAGATTGAAGTTCTTCTACCGATTCTTCATTCTCATTTTCTATGTCACTTTTCTGCTTCTTGAAGGGCAGCGTTAAAAGATTGATTAAAAAAACTACCACGATAATGACAGGTTTCAGAATAATCATGAGAATCCTGACAGGAACTGCATATTCAAGTGCCTTTGTTGTTGCACGCTTGGCACTTCTGATTTTAGGAATTGTTTCACCGAATATAATCACAAGGACAGTGATGACTGCAGTGGAGAGCCATGTCCATCGTTCGTCTCCGAATACGAGAAAAACAATAACTGAACCTATTGAAGATGAAGCAATATTGACCAGATTATTTCCTATCAGGATTGCTGATAGTGCATCTTCGAAATGTTCGGAAATGAACAGAGCCTTTTCGGCTGTTTTACAGCCGTTTTCTTTAAGATTTTCCAGTCTTACGGTATTTGCGCCGGAAAAAGCCATTTCAGAACCGGAAAAGAATGCAGAAAGAATCAGACAAATAATCAGGCTGAGAACTAAAATGAGTACTGTTGTCATTTGTCCTCCTTCTCAATATCACTCTCGTCGTAGATTTCGCCGACAAGTTCTTCCAGAATGTCTTCAACTGTGACAATACCCAAAGTTCCGCCGTATGCATCCTTAACAACTGCCATATTGATTTTCAGTTTTGACATAATCGGAAGCAACTCGTGAATTTCCTTATCTTCTTCGGTATAGTAAACCTTATCAATCATCTTCCTTATATTGACGGTCTTTTTGCTCTGAACGAAAGCCTTAAGATAGTTTCTTATTCCCAAAACGCCTATTATGTGATCTATGGTCCCTTCGTAAACAGGAATACGGCTGTGATGTTGTGTTTTCACAATTTCCAGTATTTTTTCAGGAGTATCATCAACATTGATTGCAACGACTTTCATGCGTGGTGTTACGATGTCTTTAGCTTTTAGGTCTCCGAACTGAAGGGCAGAGAAAATCAAACTGCTTTGAGCCTGATCGAGAGTTCCTTCCTCTGTCATATCCTCGATAATGTCGTGAATCTCGTCTTCGGTAACAGAGATTTCGTCATCATCCTTTGTTCTTTTTGCGGCATGTTCACCAATGGCTGCCAAAACCTTTGCAAAAGGTTCTAGAATGTGCATCAGAAAAACCAAAAGTCCGGAGCACGAAAGACATATAGGATAACTGAATCGTTTTGCTAGTGTTTTCGGAAACATTTCACAGGCAAAAAAGATTACAAGAGTAGTGATAACTGTTCCTGCAGAGACAAAGGTCAGTCCCCATCGTCTTGTTACATAAACAGTAACTATTGAGGCAATTGTAAGACTTGTAATGTTATTGCAGATAAGCAATGTTGAGATAACCTGTTCAAAGCGGTCCAAAGCCCATAATGCCCGTTTTGCACGATTGTCACCATGCTCAGAAGCTATCTTTATTTTATTTTTTGAAACTGAAGCAAATGCTGTTTCCGTTAAAGCAAGGTATGCTGAAAAGCATAACAGAATTAAAAGTTGTATAAGCGGAGGCTTACTGCCATCATCCATAGCGGATATACTCCTTAAGAAATACTTTATCCATATTAAAGTATTAAAAAATAACTGTGTCAACCTCGGGGTATTTAGAGATGCAGTATTACAGATCAGGCCCAGACAAACCAGATGAACAGATATCCGATTATGACGGCAGTCATTGTAAACGGAATACCGATTTTGAAGAAGTCTGAATTTTTAACCTGATAACCTTCTTTTTTGAGAATACCTATACCTGCAACATTTGCCGAAGCTCCGAAAGGAGTGATGTTTCCTCCGAGAGTTGCACCTGAAAGAAGTCCGAAGTAGAGGACTACCGGTTCAATTCCCAAATTGGCTGCTATACCCTGAACAACAGGAAGCATTGCTGCTACATAAGGAATGTTGTCAATGAAAGCAGAAAGAATAACTGAAGCAAATACTATCAGCGTGTAAAGTGCAAAGATGTTTCCGTTCCCGATTTTTGAGAACCACGAGGCTACTGCATCAATAATTCCCGCTTCCTTAATTGAAGCAATTACAACAAACAAACCGCAAAGCATTGCAAGAGTTTCATAATCCATTTCACTTGAGACAAGTTTCAGAGGGGCATTGCTCTTTCTTGCAATGCATGCTCTGACTGTGCCGAAAATTGCTAGAGTTATACATATTATGCCGTTTTTGAAATCATCAATCACAGGAATGGTAAAGAATGAAGCTATGATTAG
>JAZLEZ010000022.1:0-12246 GCA_045615505.1 Sphaerochaetaceae bacterium
GATATGGCCCATTTTGCGGGACTCGTTGCCGGAAAGGTATTTGAGGGTGATTACAATCCTGTGCTTTGGGCAGATGTTGTCACAACAACTACACATAAAACATTGAGAGGACCCCGTGGAGGAATGATTCTCTGCAAGCAGGAATTTGCGGAAAGCGTTGACAAGGGATGTCCTCTTGTAATCGGAGGGCCGCTTCCACATGTAATGGCAGCAAAGGCAGTTGCATTGAAGGAAGCAAGTATGCCGGCTTTCAGAGAATATGCGAACAGAATTGTCGGGAATGCAAAAGCGCTGGCAAAGGCCTGTTCGGATTTCGGAATTCCGGTTGCAACAGGCGGAACTGACAACCATCTGATGTTACTAGATGTTACCGGCTTCGGACTCAACGGCAGGCAGGCCGAGAGCGCCCTTATTGAATGCGGAATTACGCTTAACAGAAATGCGCTTCCGTTTGACCCCAACGGACCTTGGTACACATCGGGACTCAGACTGGGAACTCCTGCACTTACAACTCTAGGCATGGGACCGGAAGAAATGAAGGAAGTCGCATCCATAATTTACGATGTGCTGAAAAACACAAAACCGGCAATAATCTCAAAAGGAGAAAAATCCGGACAGTTCAGCAAATCCAAATATGTAATTGCGGATGGCATTATGGAAAACGCCAAGGCAAGAGTAGTTGAGCTTCTGAACAGATTTGTTCTTTATCCGGACCTTGACCTTGAATTCCTGCAGGAGAATTTTCAATGAGCATAATTCTGATAAAAAACGGCACTGTTACGGATGATGCCAGATCCGAAAAAGCAGATGTACTCATAAGGGACTCAAAAATTGAAAAAGTAGCTTCTTCAATAGAGGCATCAGTTTATCCTGAAGCAAGAATCATCGACGCTGAAGGAATGTTGGTAATGCCGGGACTGATTGATGCACACACGCATTATCATCTTGTAAGCCGCGGAACTGTAACAGCAGACAGTTTCCCTCAGGGAAGCAGACTTGCCGCTTACGGCGGAGTGACTACCGTCATTGATTTTGCAGACCATAACAGAGGGCAGAGTCTTTTTGAAAGCCTTATTTACCGCCTTAATGAAATGAGAAATTCAATGGCAATAGATTATTCTCTGCATCAGGGTGTTTACGGTCACGGGTATGACAAAACCATCCCCGAAAACCTTGAGAAGCTGAAAGAAGCCGGAGTCAAAACTCTCAAGATTTTCACAACATATAGGGAAACCGGTTATCTTATTGAAGAACGCGAAAAACTATCGGAACTTTTCAGAAATGCAAAACGCTTGGGAATGTTGGTTACGGCACATTGTGAATACAATCCGCTGATAGAGGAAATTTCACAAAACTGGAAAGGAACATTCCATCCGGCAGATCATGCAGATTTAAGACCGGCCGAAGCTGAAGCAAAGGCAATAGAGTATTACGGCTCTGCAGCTCTGGAAGCAGACTGCCCGCTTTACATCGTACATGTTTCGTCCGAGGATGGGCTGAATGCCATAAGAGAATTGAGAAAGCGGGGTGCTGTAATCTATGCTGAGACCACTCCTACATATCTTTTTCTTGACAGAAGTTATCTTGAAGGAACTGACAGTTCACTGTATGTAATGACACCTCCTCTCAGAACAAAGAAAGACAACCGGGCCCTGCTTCAGGCTGTAAGAAACGGAGAAATACAGGTTGTTGCAACAGACCACTGTTCATTTACAAGAGAACAGAAACTTTCATCAGATGATGTAAGAACAGTGTACCCGGGAATACCGGGAACGGAAGAGCTTTTCCATCTGCTGTATTCGTACGCCGGTTGTTCTGTAAGTGAAATAGTATCTATGGTCAGTACAGGACCTGCAAAACTGTTCGGACTGTACCCTCAGAAAGGCTCACTTCAGGAAGGAACGGATGCAGATATTTGTATTTTCAATCCGAATGAAGAATGGACTCTTTCAGATGACAATGTACACTCGGCCTCCGGATATACTCCGTACAGAGGGTTTAAACTGAAAGGCAAAGTGAAAACGACAATCCTCAGAGGAAATGTAATCCTTGAAGACGGGAAATATACGGGAAAAGAAGGAAACGGCAGATTTGTTGCCCAAGGGTAGGTAAAAATGCAAAAAGTTGTTGTTGCAAATGACCATGGTGCTGTACAGCTTGCAGCTCAAATCATAGAGCATCTCAAAAACCGCGGATATGAAGTCAACTATCTGGGAACTGCTACGGAGGAATCTGTTGATTATCCGGATTATGCACTTAAAGCCTGTAAGGAATACAAAAAGGGCGGATATGACTTCGGAGTCCTCTGCTGCGGAACGGGAATCGGTATTTCCATTTGTGCAAATAAAATCAAAGGAATAGTCTGTGCACTTCCCCAGAATTGTTTTGCCGCACAGATGGCAAAACAGCACAACAGGGCAAATTTCATAGCATTCGGCGGAAGAATTGATTATCAGGAAAGTCCGCTAGATATGATTGACAAATACATCGATTCAGAGATTCTCACAGACGAAAAATACGCAAGAAGAATCAGAATTGTCGAAAAGATTGAAGCAACTCAGGGTGACTGCTGATTACAGTGATGCAGAAATCTTGATGATATTGGGATTTGCCCGTATTGCTTTGACAATCTTGTTATAGGACTCCTCTTTGTTACACTCCATCATGAATGTTCCATGTAGGTTTCCCAGTTCGTCATCAACAAGTGAGCCGGAAAGCAGATGCCCGTTGAACTTTCTTATTGCTCCTTCTATTTCAGAGAAAAGGTTCAGAGTTCTTTTGCTTGTAACGGTGAATTTTCTTGTTATTGTATCGGAATTGGTTTCCCAGTCAACCTCTATTTTTCTCTGTTCTATTTCTGCCATATGAACGAGATTGGGGCAATCTGTCTTATGAACGATGATTCCCCTTCCTCTGGAAATATAACCTACGATTGAATCTCCCGGCACAGGGTTGCAGCACTGTGCTATCTGAATCATCATGTTTTTGTTTTTTCCGACTGTAACGGCACTTCTTGAACGGTCGGAAACCGATCTTATTATGTCATTTTCCTTCAGCTCAGGTTCCGGTGCGGGTTCTTCTTTTGTGGCTGCCTCAATGTCTTTTTTGTTGGCGATGATGTTTTTTTCTATAATGATGTTTTCATCGTTTTTATTCAGCCAGTTTCTGATTTTTCTCTTTGCGCTGGTTGTGTGGGCATACTTGAGCCAAGAAACACGGGGATGTGCATTCTTCTGGGTAATGATTTCAATAACCTGCGTATTCTCAAGTTGCTGAGCAAGAGGAATGATGGAACCGTTGGCCTTGGCACTTACGGTATGATTACCGATTTCAGTATGAATAAGATAGGCAAAATCAAGTGCTGTAGAACCCATAGGAAGTTCAATAGCTTGTCCCTTTGGGGTAAAAACATAAATCGTGTCCTTCAGAATTTCACTTTTTATGTCATCCATGAAGGATTCACTCTGTTCAATCTCCGTATTCCAGCTTTTCAGTTTGGTTGCAATTCTTGAAAGTTGGTTGCTGTCCATATTTACCCAGCTTGAATCTGAATCACTTCCGCTTTCAGCCTTGTAAACCCAATGGGATGCAACACCGTATTCTGCTATCTGATCCATTTCATAAGTTCTTATCTGGATTTCCAGAATTACTCCGGTATTGGTCATTATCGTTGTGTGAAGGCTCTGATAATTGTTTGCCTTGGGCATTGCGATATAGTCTTTGAACCGACCTTCCATCGGCGGCCATATCTGGTGAATGATACCTACAAGGGTATAACATTCGGTAACACTGTTGCAGATTACTCTAACACCGAGTATATCAAAAATCTCATCGATTTCCTTTCGGCGTTTTTTCATCTTCATATAGATTGAATAGGTATGTTTAAGCCTTGTCGTAATCCTGATACCCTTGATTCCGGCTTCGATGCACGCATTTGATATCTTCTTTCTGATTGTATCAAGATACTGCATATATTCGTTTTTCTTTGTCAGAAGGAAGTCTTCAATATACTTGTAAGTATCGGGTTTGAGAGTTTTGAGGGAAAGGTCTTCAAGCTCAGCTTTAAGCCATGATATACCGAGCCTGTCTGCCAGAGGTGCATAAATATCGAGACACTCACTTGCTTTTTCTTTGGCACGCTGCGGGTCCATATACTGGAGTGTCCTCATATTGTGAAGTTTATCGCACAGCTTGATGATGATTACCGGAATATTCTTGCTCATTGCTATGAACATTTTTCTGATTGTTTCGGCCTCTGCTGCACTTCTTGACAGGTTCTTGATTGCCTTGATTTTGGTTACACCCTGAACAAGTTCGCATACATTTGTTCCGAAAAGCCGGGTTACTTCTTCTTCTGTTGCATCAGTGTCTTCAATTACATCATGAAGAATACCGCCGCAAACGGAATCTGCATCCATATTAAGCTGAATGAGCAATTCTGCGACTGCAATGGGATGGATGATGTACGGTTCTCCGCTTTTACGCTTCTGGTTCAGGTGTTTCTCGTTTGCATAATTTGCAGCTCTGGAGATTTTTTCCAGATCCTGTTTTGAGTAATGCTCGCATTTGACCAGAAATCGTTTTATAAGCTCTTCATACATTGAATTCTTTATACTACTTAAAAAAAGCTTTGACAACTCTGTCGCGCATACCCAAATCTCTGAAGACCTGTACATCTGCAAAAGAGTTTTTTTTCAGGAGGCTGCTTACATCTTTTCCCTGATCATATCCGATTTCCATAAGAAGGTATGCGTTTTCCATAGCATAATTTCGGCTTTTCACTATAATCTCCGATATCAGACAAAGCCCGTCTTCTCCTCCGTCCAGTGCAATAAATGGTTCGGCCTGAACCTCACTGTCCAAAGTAGGGATTACGGATGTTCTGATATACGGCGGATTTGAAAGAATAAGATTGAATCTGTCATTTATGTTCTCGAAAAGATTCCCGCAGATTTTTGTAATATGTATGTTCTTTTCCGTAATCAGTCTATCTGCATTTACAGAAAAGGCTTCAAATGCTTTTTCACTTATATCCGATAGAGTAAGAAAAACATCCTTGAAAACACTGCTCAGTTCTTTGGCAACGGATATCCCGATACAGCCGGTTCCTGCACAGATATCCAGAATACGGATACAGCTGTCATCGAATGATTTCTTTGCAGTATCAATAGCCTGTTCCACAACGGTTTCCGTATCAGGTTGGGGAATCAGCACTCCTTCGGGTGTGTAGAAACTGCTGCGGAAAAAGAATCTGTTCTGAATAACATAGGCAAGAGGTTCGCCGTTTTTTCTTGATTCAATCAGTGCGTTGATTTTTTCAAGCTGAGGATTGTTTATTTCCTTTTCAGGATGTGTTAACAGAGCTGCTGTATCAAGTTTAAGAACACAGCTCAGAATCTGACGGAGCTCGGAAGAGGGAAGGCTGTTGCAGTTGATTATTTCTCTTACTGTCACTGAACTTCCTTCAAAGCTGCTTCACCTGCGGCAATTTTCAACGGTTCTATTACCATATTAAGCTTGCCTTCCATAATGATATCCAAGTTGTACAGAGTAAGATTTATTCTGTGGTCGGTAAGTCTGTTCTGGGGAAAGTTGTAGGTTCTTATTCTTTCACTTCTGTCTCCGCTTCCGACCTGATTTTTTCTTTCTTCGGCACGCTCTTTCGCTTTCTTCTCGTTTTCCATATCAAACAGTCTTGAACGCAGAACTTTCATCGCTTCTTCTCTGTTCTGAAGCTGAGACCTCTGATTCTGACAGATTACGACTATGCCGGTTGGAATGTGGGTTATTCTTACTGCACTTTCTGTCATATTGACATACTGTCCGCCCGCTCCGCCTGCACGCATGACATCTATTCTGAGATCTTCCTGTCTGATATCCACTTCCGTTTCTTCTACTTCCGGAAGAACTGCAACGGTAACTGCAGATGTATGGATTCTTCCTCCGGATTCTGTTTCCGGAACACGCTGTACTCTATGCACACCGCTTTCCCATCTTAGAGAACCGTAAACATCTTTTCCGCTTATGGAAACAATCAGTTCTTTGAATCCTCCCAGACCTGTCTCACTTGAAGAAAGAATATCCATTTTCCAATGCATCGCTTCTGCAAAAAAACTGTACATCCGGAAAAGGTCCGAAGCAAAGAGTGCTGCTTCTTCCCCTCCTGTTCCTGCTCTGATTTCCATAATGATGTTTTTACCTTCAAGCGGGTCGGGCGGAATAAGGAGCATCTTACAGTTGGCTTCACATTTTTCAATTTCTTCCTTTAATGATGCTATTTCCTCTTTTGCCATTGATGCAATTTCAGCATCGTTTTCTTTTGCAAGCTCTTCATTGTCAAGCAGGGATTGTGACAGGCTCTTCAGTTTCCGAAGCTCTTCCGTAATAGGAACAAGGTGGCTTCTTTCAAGCATCAGTTCCTTGTATTTATTCATATCCCGAACGGTGTCCGGAAGTGACAGTTTTTCATCAATTGAGGTTAGTTGTTTTTCAAATTCTTCAAGTTTTTCAAGCATTTTTTACAGGTTCAGGTTCTCCAAATCTTTTTTGTTTTTTGCCACCTTTTCAGGTGTAAGTGTGTTGAGACTTACCATTGCAAAAGCAGCAAGCATGAAAAATACTGCAGGTATTACGGATATATGAAGCTTGATACCTGTTATGGCCTTAGGATTCTGACGACCGGCCAATGTGCTGTCGTAACCGGTGAGTTTATGACAAAGCCAGAAAACAATTGCCTGACTTGCATAGGACAGTCGCATAAAGAATGCTCTGACTCCCATCAGTATTCCGTCATCCCTTCGTTTCTGTTTTACAACAACGGAATCAACAACATCTGCCATAGCAGGTGTCATAAAAGTCCAGAATCCTCCGAATCCGAGACCCCATGTAAACATTCCGATTGCGTAGGTAAGTTGGCTGTTAGCAAAGAACATACAGAAACTTGATGCAGACATAAACAATGATGTGATTACAAGAAGCTTCTGATTGTTGTTTTTTATTTTTTTTGAAACAGTTCTCCAGACGATTACCGAAATAAGTGCACCTGCCAGCATTCCCGCAAAAATGGGAGTTGTAGCAGAACCTTTTTCAAATCCCAGTACGCCGTGTGCAACATAGTTTACGGAACTTGTCATACACATACAGGCACTCTGGTAAAGGAAAAGCATAAGAACAAGTGCAAGAAATTCACGATGTCCGACAGCTTCTTTCAAGCTTCGTGCAAATGATGTTTTTTCAATTTTCTTGTCTTCTTCAAGTTTTCTGTTGTACCTCTGTGTCATCTGTGCAGTTTCCCTGACACCGCTTTTGATTGCAAAACTTCCGGCAAAACCTATGGCTCCTACAATTAAAGCACTTCTGAGAAATGTTTCCGGTTTACCGTATGTATAGAAAAGCGGAGGCAGGACGGAACCCAGTGCAATTCCGAAAACTCCTATGACTGTACAGATGATTGCAGCCTTTTGCCTTGTTGATGTTTCTCTGAATTTATCAGGAAATACTCCCTGATAGTTTACTTCCCACAGAGAATAACAACCGTCGTACAAACATACGAAAATAACCATCCATACAAAGAGAAGTAACTGATTGTCTTTTACAGCAGCGGGAACACTGAAGATTACCGCATAAATCACGGAACAGAGTATGAGACCTATGATAATCCAAGGGGATCTTCTTCCGTACTTTCTTGTGATTCTGCAATCCTTTCCGGTAGCGTAACCTATGAGAGGATCATTAACTGCGTTCCAAAGCGCATAGATTATGGTGGCAATTGAAACGAAAAGACCATTGAGATGCAGTTCGGTTTCAAAGAAATAATAGACCATCAGTCCGTAGGCTCCGGTAAGAAATTCTGCAAGAAATTTTCCTGTACCGTGGGAAATCATAGTCCAGTTTGAAGTTTCATTTTTGTTTTTCATAGCTTTACTCTGCATTTTCAATTTCAAGAACACCCATAGGACAGGCTTTTACACACTGCCCGCAGACAATACACTTGCTTACAATGTTCAGCATTTCGTTGTTGACCATTATGCCAAAAGGGCAGGCTTCACGACAAGCACCGCATCCGTTACACATTTTTTTGTCTATAAACCATACTCCGTTCTGGTTTCTGGTTATTGCTCCCACAGGGCAGGCTTCCGCACATTGTCCGCATTGAATACAGACAACAGGTCTGAGGATGATTCCTTGGTAAAGGCTGCTGTTTCCTATGCTTTTTCTTTCCTTTATCGCAATACAAGCTTTCTCACGCTTTTCGGTTTTGTAGAAAGTCTTTGCACAGGCTCTTACACATTCCAGACATCCGATGCATCTTGCATTCTGTTTTACGGAAAGTCTTCTGGTGGTTCCTGTCATATTTGTTTTTTCCGGTGGTTCATACGGAGTATGTTCCACAGGCAGGCTGGTTCTCTTTATTCCGTCAAGCAGATAGTAGGCATCGGCAACCGCCGGGGCTGTGGGAATACTGGTTATTTCACCGAGCCCTTTTGCTCCGCATGCAACATCCAGTCCCGGTTTCTCGATTATGACAGATTTGATTTGCGGTACTTCATCTGCCCTGAACAGCCCGAGCGAGCCGAACTTTTCAAGGGGTTTGCAGTTTTTCAGTCTGTACTGTTCCCTGACTGCATAACCCAGTCCCATGATGACACCTCCTTCAATCTGACCTTCAACATTAGTCGGATTGATGGCTTTCCCTACATCATGAGCAGCAATGATCTTGCTGACTTTATGTGTCTGTTCATCTATGATGCAGAGGTTTGTGGCATAGCCGTAAGCAACATGGCTCTTGGGATTGGGAAGAGGGCTGCCGAACGGGTCTGTTTGTGCCAGATATTCTGCATAGTATTCACAGCCTTCAAGTTCGTTAAGATTTCCATGATGTGCATCAAGTGCTTCCTTGAGATTCACGGATGCTCTTCTTGCAGCTTCCCCTGTAACGGTTGTGTGACGGCTTCCGCTTGTTGTTCCGCTGTCAGGTGCATTGAAGGTATTGGCTTTTTCTTCTGAAACTTTATCTTCAGGTAATTCTGTGATATCACATACAATCTGTTTGAGTACGGTACAGATACCCTGACCGATGCAGGAACCTGCACAGTGAATGATGACTCTTCCGTCCGAAACTTCAAGCCGGACTCTGCCGGTATCGGGAAGTCCGACTCCTACTCCGGCATTTTTCATTGCACAGGCAATTCCCGCATATTTATTGCTGAAGTATTCTTCCTTTACTGCTTCAAGTGTTTCCGCAAGTCCTGTTGCGTTGTCAACAATCTGTCCGTTTGGCAGTTCCTGACCGGGCCTGATTGCATTGATGTATCTTATGTCCCAGTGGGATATTCCGATTTTGTCTGCCATATGATTCAGTAATGTTTCCATGGCAAAACAGGTTTGGGTAACCCCGAATCCTCTGAATGCTCCGGCGGGCGGATTGTTCGTATAATATGCCTTTCCGTCAATTCTGAAATTCTGGAAATTATAAGGTCCTGATGCATGTGTACAGGCTCTCTGAAGAACCGGAATTCCGAGAGAAGCATAAGCTCCGTTGTCTGTTATGACCTTTGCGTCAAGTCCGAGTATTTTCCCGTCTTTATTGCAGGCAAGAGTAAAGTCCATTTCCATTGCGTGCCGTTTGGGATGGACAAGTATGCTTTCTTCTCTGGAAAGTTTCATTTTGCACGGCCGTTTTGTCAGGTAAGCTGCAAGGGCACTGAGATGTTGCACGGTAACATCTTCCTTACCCCCGAAACCTCCTCCTACATAACAGTTTTCCACAAGTACTTTTTCTTCCGGCAGGTTCAGCATGGGAGCTGTTTCTCTTCTGGTATCATATACACCTTGATCTGAAGAGTAGATTTTCACACCGTCTTTTGCGGGAAAAGAAAAAGCGCATTCTGTTTCAAGAAACGCATGCTCGGTCCAGGGTGTTGAAAAATGTTCGGAAATAACAAAATCAGCCTCTCTTATGGCCTTATCAACATCACCTCTGTCAATGAATGTATGCCCCAAAAGATTTCCGCCCTCGTGAATTACAGGAGCATCTTCCTTCATTGCCTGATATGCATCCGATACAAAAGGAAGGACTTCATATTTTACATCAATCAAATCCAGTGCTTTTTCTGCGATGCTTCTTTCTTCTGCAACGACAAGAGCAATAACATCTCCGAGGTATCTTGTGATTTCACCGACTCCTATCATTGCATCCCAATCCCTTTTGAGATGACCTACTTTATGAGTTCCGGGAATATCTTCTGCCGTGATGATTTTTACAATGCCTTCGAGCTCAAGAGCTTTTGATGTATCTATGGAAAGAACTTTTGCCCTCGGATACTTTGATCTCAATGCAACGGCGTTTACCTGACCTTCAACATAGATGTCATCCGGATATTTTCCTGTTCCGGTTACCTTATCAATTACATCAACTCTCTGAACTCTTGCACCGATTTTCCAGTTTGTATCATCTTTAATCTGAGCATCTTCTCTGAAAATTGCAGCTGCATCTGAAATTGCCCGGACAATTTTCACATAACCCGTACATCTGCAGATGTTGTTTCTGATTGCATGTCTTATATCCTTTTCCGAAGGGTTTGGATTCTTGTCTATAAGACCTTTTGCGCAGATGACCATTCCGGGAATGCAGTATCCGCACTGTACGGCTCCGGCATGACCGAAAGCATAAGTGTAAACCTCTTTCTCCCTGTCGGAGAGTCCTTCAACCGTTACTATGTTTTTGCCGTCCATTTCGGTTGTGACGAATGTGCAGGCTTTTGTTGCCTTTCCGTCAATGAGAATCGTACAAGTGCCGCAGGCTCCTTCCGAACAACCGTCCTTTACGGAAGTAAGATGCAGATTGTACCTGAGAAAATTGATAAGTCTTTTTTCTTCATTACAAGTAACGGTTTTACCGTTTACGGAAAAAGTAGCCATTTAAGTACCTGTTGCCTTGAGAATCATAGACTTCTGCCATCTCAGAAGTTCGTCGTGCAGTTCCGGATTATTTCCCCTGACATCTGCCTGAATTCTGAACAGGGGTTCAGTTCCGCTCGGTCTCATCCATACTGAGGCAATCGGTTTTTTTTCTTTACTGAAAAAAACCATCCTGAGGCCTCCTTTGTTGCCGTTGCCGGTTTGCTGATATTCTGCGGTTCCTTCGGTCTGATATTCCAGATATGATTCTATTCCGTATTTTTTCAGCAGATTGTATTCTGATTCCCATTCAGAACTGAAGTTTTTTTCGTATGTTGCTTTAAGCAAGCGATAATCCTGTGTAATGAGACGGATTTTTGCATTATCTGAAAATGAGTCCGTCGTAGTGTATTCAGGGATGTTTTTCAGTGCAGTTTCCATGTCTGTTTGCTGAAGTAGTCTGAACATACACATCAGGGTATTCATAGGGTCTCTTACCTTTGCCGGATGAGTTATGTTGCCTCCGTTTGAACCCTCTCCGAGAATAGGAACGGAGTATCCTTTTTTGCGCAGGTCTGATGCAAGTTCTACAACATTTGCTTCTCCTACTTCCGCTCTGAATACTTTTGCATTATGTTTTGCTGCAAGTTCATCGATTCTCATACTGGTTGCACAGTTTACGGCAACGGCAAGGTTCTCCGTTCCTTTGTTGTTGTGATATGACAGAGTTGCATCAACGCAGAGAGCAAAAACATCCTGAGCTTTCATTATGCGTGCTTTGCCGTCCGAACCTGTATAGACAAGATTTCCGCGGTCACCGTCATTATCCGGAACATATCCCAGAACAAACGAAGAATCCTGCGTGTGCATTTTTTCCAGCAGCTTACAGCAGGTTTCCAGATTCTTTCCTTCAGGTACTATTCCGTGGGAAATCTTTCCTGCCGTATCATTTATGAAGCAGGTTTTCACTCCAAGTTCTTCGAAGAGTTTTTTATCTATTGAAAGAGCTCTGGCACTTCCGTTAAGGTCTGCTACTACACCTATATTGCACTTTTTTACAGCTTCAATGAAAGATTTAAAATTTCCGTCCGGACTGGTTGTTTTTCTGACAAAATCCAGATAGTTTTCAAGGCACTCTGCTTTGAGCTTATTGTTTTCCGCAACAGTGTAATCTAATGACTTGTTATATACTGTCATCAGTTTATCCATATCGAGAATCAGGCTTCTCAGTTTGCCTATAATCGGATTTACCGATGCGGCATTGAAAACACTGCCGTTTTTACCGACTTTGATTCCATTGTGGCCCACAGGATTGTGGCTTGCGGAGACATATATGAAACAGTCATA
>JAZLEZ010000023.1:0-5691 GCA_045615505.1 Sphaerochaetaceae bacterium
CAAAAAACAGGTTGAAAAAGACCTGGATGATGTTCTTTCTTTAGCTAAGCCTTGGATTCAGTCTGAATCATAATCATGGTTAGATTTTCTATCTTGATTCACAGACTGTTTCGGTTAGATTTTATCGTGATACAACACGCACGCACACACGCACACAACGCACGCATTGTGCAGCAAAGGCAATGGTGCAACGCATGCAATGGTGGAATGCAAGCATAATGCGCAGAACAAGCATAAATTCACTGAACAGGATAACTATGTAGGACAAGGATAAATGGGCCAAAAAGGGGCCATAATTGTGGGTGCAATAAGAGGCGCAAAGGAGAAAAGCGGAAGAAATGACACATTTTTTGGGTCAATTTTCCCCAAGTGCGTCAAAATTACCCGATTTAAATAAAGCAGAGCCGAATAGTTGTCTTTAGTAGGGGGTTCAAATGAAACGAAAGCTACAAAGAAACAAATTATTTCATTTTAATAAGCAACTTGCAAAACGAATTTTAATAAATCAGGTCTAAATTTGGATTCGATAAATGTAGTGTGAAAACTGAGAAATACTGTCTTATTTTAAAGTTTTTCACACTATCGTTTAGCGGTTTCAAAGAACGCCTGAGAATTAAAAAGGAGTTTAGCAAGTTGCTCTTAATGTAAAGAATTAACAGAAAGTTGGCACGCTTTTTGCTTTATGTAAAACGGATGAAAAATCCGGAGGTACAAAATGAATTACTTAATGACAAGAAACGCAGCAAATGATTTTGAAACATTCTTTGATGACATGTTCAGCAATTGGGGAATCAGAAACAGCAAAATTCCGGCAGTTGATGTTTACGAAGATTCAAAGGCATTCTATGTAGAAGCAGAACTTCCCGGATATAAGGAAGAAGATGTAAATGTGCATGTGGAAAAGCATGTCCTTCACATCTCCAGCGAAAAACTTGCAACCAACAAGGACAGAAAATATCTGGTAAGGGAAAGAAACTACATCAAGTTCGACAGATCCTTCTCTCTCCCTGAAGGTATCGACGAAGATAAAATTGAGGCAGAGTTCTCGGACGGAGTTCTCACAATTTCCTTGCCTAAAATGCCTGTGGAGCAACCGAAAAAGATCAGTATCAGTTTCAAACACTGATACACGAATGCCGGTAAACGAACGGCGGGAAGACAACAGCGATAAAACAATGTCGGTAAATTACGGCGGTAAAACAACACCGGCAAGGTGTCGGCAGATGTGCGGGAAAACATTTTGAGGCAGATATTCGAATCTGCCTCAAAAGATGCGATACGCAGGAGCAAAGACATGAGCGGAAAACTTGGGAGTTGTGCAAAAAATGATTTGCAAGAGGTACTTTCAAAACTGCCTTCATAAATCTTGAATTTGACTTTGCATTGCTGAAGAAACCCACAGGGGACCTGAACATTGATTAGGGCCCCCTGTTTTGTTAAAATCAAAAATATGAAAGTAGTTATCCTTGGCGCAGGCCGTAGAGGAACAAGACTGGCCAGACATCTTACTGAAGAGAAAAAAGATGTATTGGTTTTAGATGAAAATCCCGATGCAGTTAAAAGAATAATGGAAAATGTTGACTGCCTTGCATACAAGGCAAGCGGTACGGACATTGACGAACTGGAAGAAGCAGGAATAAGAGGAGCAGATGCATTCATAGCCCTCACAAGCAGTGATGAAACAAACCTCGTTTCCTGTTCGCTGGCAGCATCGGAATTCAATATCTCTACGACAATCTGTGCAATCAAAAACATTTCCTACACAAAAACGCAGAATCTTATGGGCATTACCCATATTATCAATCCATTTGAAGAAACAGCAAAATCAATTGTAAGAAGCATAGAAAGAGGAATCTACTCAGACATCATAAGCTTCGAGAATTCTTCCCTTGTTCTGTACAATGCACCTATTGAAGCAGGCTCAAAATACGCAGGCAAAACAGTCAGGGAAATCAGGGCAATGATCCCTGCCCGGTTCATTATTGCTGCACTTCAAAGAAATTCCGTTGCCTCAGTCCCGAGCGGTGATACCATTGTTCAGACCGGAGACACATTGAGCCTTGCGGCAGATGAAAAAAGCGTTGAATTGATTCTGGGAGCTGTGGGAAAGAAACGCTGTAAGACAAATAAAATCGCAATAGTCGGCGGAACAAAAGTTGCGGATTATCTCATACACAGAATCAGTGACTCTGTAAGAAAAAACATTACATACATCGATTCGAATTTAACAGAATGTGAGAAGTTTGCATCGAGATATCCGGATATGCTTGTCATAAACGAGAACATAACCCGAGAAGGAGCATTCAGACAGGCAGGACTGGAAGACTATGACCTGCTGGTCTGCATTTCCGACACGGACGAAAGAAACATACTTATAGCAAGTTATGCAAAATCAGCCGGAGTCAAAGCCGTCATTTCAGTAGTCGGAAAGAATGCCGATTATCTCAGAATCGCAAACCACCTCAATATCGATGCCATTGTATCGGTCCAGAATGAATCAGTTGACTCGATAATGCGCTATCTGCACGGAACGAATGTATCAACATTACATTCTCTGTTTGACGGAGGAATAGAAGCATTTGAGTATATGGTTTCTTCAAAAAGCCGTCTTTGCGGCAACAAGCTCAAAGACATCGACATAAGAGGAAAGGGAATAATCACCGGAATCGTAAAGGACGGACAGACAATAATACCGGACGGCAATACCGTAATTGAAGAAGGAAACATCATCATTATGGTTACACAAAGAAAGGCTTCAGAATTTATTCAGAACCTCATAGCGGAGAGCTGATGCATTTTAAGAAAGTACTTAAACTTTTTTCATCTGTCATGAGCTTCGTTGCCGCAATAATGCTGATTCCCACAATCATGGCACTGATTCTGCATGAAACACCGGCATTCAAGTCTTTTGCCGTTACGGTAACTGCAATAGCTCTGGTCTGTGCAATTCTGAAATCGATTACCCACACCGTAAGTTTTGACGGACTGTCTATGCGGGACGGGTTTTTGTTCACAACACTTACATGGATATTTGCCGCCGCATTCGGAGCAATTCCACCGGTAATGACCAAATCGCTTCCACATTACTCCGATGCTTTCTTTGAAATCATAAGCGGATTTACAACCACGGGAGCAACAAGAATCGATAATGTTGAAGGATGCTTTAAAAGCATTCTCCTCTGGAGAGCCCTTTCAAACTGGTTGGGAGGAATGGGAATAGTAGTACTGTTTGTTGCACTCCTTCCGGCAATAGGTTCAGGAGCAGGAAGTTTCAAACTTATGGGCGCAGAAACCGTAGGACCGGTAAAAGGAAAACTCACATCAAAGACAAGAAGTACCGCAATAATTTTATGGGAAATGTATCTTGGACTTACAGCGGCACAGATTCTGGCACTATCAGCAGGCGGGCTTCCTCTCTTTGACTGTATAACAATAGCATTTTCAACAGTATCTACTGCAGGATTTTCCATAAAAAACAACTCAATCGGAGCATACGGATCTGCATACATAGATGTTGTAGTAACAATCTTTATGCTTATGGCATCATTGAATTTTACGCTGTACTTCAAGGTAATAACCGGAAAAATCCGTGAAGTACTGCATGATACAGAGTTCAGGGTATTCTTTATTATCGTAGGAACAGCAGTATTTGCGGGAGCATTTTACCTCTATTTGAGCAAAAGTTACGCAAGTTTTGCACAGGCATTGCGCTATATGGCCTTCCATGTAGCATCCGTTATTTCAACAACGGGATTTGCAACAGCAAGTATCATCAACTGGCCGACATTTGCCCTTATGATACTGATTGCACTGATGTTTATAGGAGGCTGTGCAGGCTCAACTGCAGGCGGAATCAAGGTAGTCAGAATACATGTTCTTTTTCAGTCCGCGTGCAACAGCATCAGAAAAAAGAACCATTCCAATTCTGTCTATACCCTCAAGATGAACAACGAGGTAATCAGCGAAGATACAGTATTCTCCATACTGACTTTTGTTGTCATCTACATTGCAACATGGTTGATTTCAACTGTAATCATTTCTTTGACAGGCGCAAGCATAGTAGATTGTCTTTCTTCTACCCTTCTTTCTTTGGGAAACATAGGTTTGGGTTTCGGAAGTAAACTGTTCTCAAGCTATCCTCAATGGACAAACTGGGTCTTCAGCTTTCTGATGCTTGCGGGCAGACTTGAGCTTTTGACAGTTTATGTTCTGTTCTCAAGAAGTTTCTGGAAACATTGATTCCAGAGGAATTTGCCCTTAATTCAGTTTTTCTTCAAAAGGTCTCTGATTTCCGTAAGAAGTGCAGTTTCTTCGCTGATTTTATTTTCTTCAGCTTTTTCAGATTCTCCATGCTTCATAAGTTTGTCTCTTGTTGCGTTGATAAGTTTAATGAGATTGAAGACAAAAAACGAAACAATGAGGAAATTCAAAATTGAATTAAGAAACGAACCGTAGTTCAGAGTAAGGGCCGGAGCCGTATCCGTTGCCTTTCTGAGTACAAGACAGTTGTTCGCAAAATTGATTCCGCTTGTGATAAAACCTATAAGAGGACTGATTATATCCTTTACAAAAGAATTCACTATTGCAGTAAATGCCGAGCCGACAACAATACCGACTGTCATATCGATTACGCTACCGCGCTTGATAAATGTAAGAAATTCATTCAAAAGCTTTTTCATACTGAACTCCTCTTCCTAAAGACTGCAAATACTGCAGTTTCCAGATACATCAACGGAATAAACCCCAGTATTCCCGCAGGAAGTATATATAACCCTGCTATCGGAATAAGGCTGTAAAGCATTTCAAGTATGGGATTTCCGTCAGCAAACATCAAGAAGAAATAATTGCTGTACGGATTGATGCCGGTTATGCGGAGCAGAACATCTACTATGAAAACAATGCATGCTATTGTAAAAAATGTTGCAAAGCATTTAAGGACATCCTTAAACTCTGGTCTGTACAGTTTAAGGACACAGATCATCGGGCCGGATATGAATGCTGCAAAATGTGTAAGGTAAAAACCTGCAACTCGGGGTAAGAGAATACTGTATCCGCCAAACCCCGGTGACGGCATAAGAAGTGCCATCAGAGCACCGACCGGTGATATGTAGAATATAAAACTCTTGAGCAGGCGACTGTCTGTGAACATAGCAATAGGAGTGATTATCAATGTAATGTTACAGAGGTTCAAAGGAAGTTCACTCCACCATGAGAAGCCGCCGTTACCGGCTTCATACTGTATTACTGAATACGGAGCATCTATTGAGAGTTGATACTTGTAAAAAAAGAAATACACCAAAGCTAAGATATAAAAACCGGCTACAAAGGCCCGCTTTGCTTCAGCGCTCCTGTTTCTGAAGACAATGGCAACAACTGTGACAATTACTGCAAAAAAAGCAAACAGTACATTGAATACACCATTGAAAGTATAAATTACAAACTTGTCCATAGAATCCATTTCCCAAAAGATAGGATTCTTTATGATAATCCTATCTTTCAATTTTGTCTGATTTTATCACAGATTACATCAGTTGTAGAGAGAAACTTGCAAAATAAACTTCCCCGGGGCAGAGCCCACGGGGTATTTCCCTTAAGGACTCGGTATCTCCGTTGGAAAGTTCAAATATAGTTGTTTGTAGTTCTTCTCGTTTCCTTGATTTTTAACATACTCTGCTATCACTTTCTCACTTG
>JAZLEZ010000024.1:0-37184 GCA_045615505.1 Sphaerochaetaceae bacterium
ATTAGAGCAACTTGCAAAACGAACTTTAATAAATCAGGTGTAAATTTGGATTCGATAAATGTAGTGTGAAAACTGAGAAATACTGTCGTATTTTAAAGTTTTTCACACTATCGTTTAGGGGGTTCAAAGAACGGTTGAGAATTAAAAAGGAGTTTTGCAAGTTGCTCATTAACAAAATAAACTGACAGCGATTTGTGTTTTCAGCAGACGCAAGTGTTGATATAATTTCAAAAGAAAGATTATGTCTGAATACCTGCCTAAACTCACAGTTTCTGAACTTACCTCAATGATTAAAACAACCCTGTCGGAATCGTTCTACGGACTGACAGTGGAAGGAGAAATCAGTTCTTTTAAGGTAGGAACATCAGGGCATTGGTATTTTTCTCTGAAAGACAGCGATGCTCTGATAAATGCAGTAGTATGGCGCTCAACGGCACTTCACATGGGTTTCATTCCCAAAAACGGCCAGAAAGTGGTAGTAAATGGTAGTATAGATGTATATGCTCCAAGTGGAAATTATAAAATTATTTGCACTTCCGTAAAAGCCTCAGGTGAAGGAGACATCCTTGCGGAACTAGAAAAGAGAAAACGGGAATACGCATCAAAAGGTTATTTTGATGAAAACCGTAAGAAACCCATTCCTCAAAGACCGTCAAAAGTTGCAGTAATAACAAGCTCTACAGGAGCCGCTCTGCAGGATATTCTCCAAGTAACAGGCCGAAGAAATGCCAATATGGATATCATAATCCTTCCGGCTGCGGTTCAGGGCGCAGAAGCAGCTCGGACGATAGCTGCAAGAATAGATCAGGTAAACAATTTTGCACTGGCAGATGTTATGATAGTCGGACGCGGCGGAGGCAGCATAGAAGACCTGCTTCCTTTTTCCGAGGACTGTGTAATTCAGGCTATATACAGGTCAACAATTCCCGTTATTTCCGCCGTCGGACATGAAATAGACTGGGCCTTAAGTGATTTTGTATCAGACCTCAGGGCACCCACACCATCTGCCGCCGCAGAACTTGTTTGCGAAAGCTCTGAAAATCAGATTCAGAAAGTGGAAAATGTAAAAAATAATCTTATGGGTTCACTGGATGATAAAATCGCAAATGCCAGACTTAGACTTTCAGAAACAAGACCAGAATCATTCAAATACTCAATAGAAAGCAGAATTTCATCTATAAGAAGACACAGTGACAGCTTGAAAAACCAGATGCAAAATCTTTTATATACAAAACTTTCAGATGCAAGGACAAGATATGAAGTTGCAAAAACCAATATCATTGCATCATCTCCTGTAAGCATACTTGAAAGAGGATACAGCATCGTTACTGACAACAAAGGGAAAACAGTAAAAAATTCAAATAATATCGACACAGGAACCACTTTGAAAATCAGATTAGCAAAAGGAAAGGTCAAGGCCTGTGTTACAGAGGTGGAAAATGTCGGAAAAAAAGAATGATACTTTTGAAAACAAACTGAAGAAAATGGAAAGCATCTCAAAGCAACTTCAAAATTCAGAAACGGAACTTGAAAAAGCAGTTGATTTATACGAAGAAGGAATGAAAATTGCAAAAGAGCTTGATGATGAGCTGTCAAAAATCGAAAGAAGAATTGAGATAGTAACAAGTTCATCGGACGAAAACCAGATTATCACCGAGCCCTATAAGTAAAACCGGGCCAAGATACCTGAAAACACTCAAGATGCATATATTCTTCAGCCGATGACGGATTGTAAAGCCTGTCTCCTTTAATCGGACAGCCGCAAGAAGCGAGGTGAACCCTTATCTGGTGTCTGAAACCTTTGGCTATAATACATTCAAAAATGCCATCCCCTACTTCATTAATTTCCGTTGTATAAAGAACTTGATTATCAGATTTAGAAATATCGGATTCAGCTTTTACCATTTTTCTTTTAGGCCCGAATGCTCTGAAATAAGAAGATATTTTTTTCTTTTCCACCTTAAATCCATCAGTCTCCGCTCTGTATATTTTCACAAATTCCCCTTCTTTCTGATAGGTCGATAACTTGTCATAAAAATGCTGTGTTCTGGCAAAAACCACAAGTCCGGAAGTCTGATTATCAAGCCTGTGAAGAGCCCCTCCCTCCCACGGATTTTTACCGCTGACGGCAAGAACTTCCGGATAATCGGACGCAACAAAGTCCAGAAGGGTGTCACCTGTCTTCTTACATTTGAGAGGAACGGTTGAAGTTACATGATCCTTGAATGCAATGAGAAAGTCCGAATCGACATATACAATTTTATTCATTTTTCAATCATAGCTTATAAAATCGATGTTGTGAATTGAACAGCTATCTTCCAAATGTTATTATTTGCGTATGAAGAAATGGATTTCCGTTGTACCGTCAGTCCTCTTGATAACAATCCTGCTGTTTTCATGTGCTTCAATCTCAAATAACGGGAGAAACTCTTTTTCTGAAGATGAAGCTGTTTTCGCTCTGAAAACAGCATTGAATGTTGCATCAATTCAGGCATCGGATAAACTTAGAATTCAGCTCGACACAATGGACTTCATTCCGGAAAAATACAGCGAGATAAAGAATTCAATCGATATTGTTCCGGGGATGTCAACCCTGACTGCCGAATTCAATTCCTCGATTGCCGAATACCTTAAAGACAACCTGCCGGAATTGACGGATTACATAAAAAACATTGTAGAAATGACTCAATTCTCCGGACCGCTCCAAATGGTAGTCGTTTCGGATGAAAGTGCTTCAAAGGAATTGCTAAAAACTTCCGGAAAAGATATTAAAGACAAGCTCAACGCTATTATCGGTAAAGCAGACTTCTCGGATTTCGGAGACTGTATCGGTCTTTACAACACCTACATAACCACGCAAAAAGAAAAAGATACCGCGCAGAAACTTCAGGTGACAGATATTTCTTCTGATATTACGGAAATGGTTTTTAATCGTTTTTCAATGCTTTTAAGAAGTTCTGAAGAACTGTACAGAACAACCCCAAACCCTTATGCAGATGATATTGCTGCAATTGTATTCGGAATAAACTGATGGAACTATTTGACAATGCAAACAACAAATTGAGTTCTCAACCTCTTGCTTACAGAATGAGACCTCGAACGCTTGATGAATATATCGGTCAGGATCATATTGTCGGGCCCGGAAGACTGTTGAGAAGATCTATTCAGGCAGATCAGCTTTCATCTGTAATCTTCTACGGACCTCCCGGAACCGGCAAAACAACCCTTGCAAGAGTAATTGCAAACACAACAAAAAGTCATTTTTCCTCTTTGAATGCAGTTCTTTCTGGCGTAAAGGAACTTCGGGAAGAAATAGATGCTGCACGGGAACGCCTTAGGATGTACGGTCGCAGGACAATTCTTTTCGTTGACGAAGTCCACAGATGGAACAAAAGTCAGCAGGACGCACTGCTTCCTTGGGTGGAAAACGGTACTTTCATTCTCATAGGTGCAACAACTGAGAATCCCTTTTTTGAAGTAAATGCAGCTCTCGTAAGCAGATCAAGAATTTTTCAGCTGAAAGCTCTTACAGATGACGATCTCTTCAGAATTGCAAGACAGGCCATTGAAGATAAAGAAAGAGGCTACGGTAGTTTGAATATCTCCTTTGAAGCCGGAGCACTTGAACATCTTATTGATGTTGCATCAGGAGATGCCAGAAGCCTTTTGAATGCTCTGGAGCTTGCCGTTGAAACAACCGTCAAAGATGGAAACAATGTATTCATTTCAAAAGCAGCTGCAGAAGAATCGATTCAGAAAAAAGCCGTTCTTTATGATAAAGAAGGAGATTACCACTTTGATGTAATATCGGCATTTATAAAATCAATTCGCGGCAGCGACCCAGATGCCGCATTATATTGGCTTGCAAAAATGGTCTATGCAGGCGAAGATCCCAGATTTATTTTCAGAAGAATGATGATTTCAGCTTGTGAAGATGTAGGACTTGCAGACCCAAATGCCATTGTAGTTGTTCAGTCGGATGCCGCAGCATTTGACAGAATCGGTATGCCGGAGGGAAACTACCAACTCACCCATGCCTGTCTCTATCTAGCAACAGCCCCGAAAAGCAACAGTGCCCTCGGTTTCTTTGATGCTCTGAAAACCGTAGAACAGGAGGAAAAGAATGCGGAAGTCCCTAATCATCTGAGAGACAACAGCAGAGATTCAAAGGGATTCAATCACGGAGAAGGTTATATGTATCCCCATGCATACAGAGATCACTGGGTTGCTCAACAGTATCTTCCTAACGAACTTCAGGGAAAGGTTTATTATCAGCCCGGAGAAATAGGATACGAAGCTACAATCAAAGAACTTACTCTGAAGCGGAGGGAAATTCAGCTTGAAAGTGTGGATATCAACGCTTTTCCGGAAAATCTTACCTACTCTCCTGATAACAAAGACAGGGATATGTGGATTCGCAGGTCCAGCGAAAACAGACGGATGGCTTTAAACAAAATACGTTCCCTGATTTTCGACAGAAACCGCATAGTCAGAAGTGACAGAATCTTGGTTCTCAATTCAGGTCACGGCTTGCTGGTCTGGGAAGCCTTGAGAAAAACTCCGGAAGGTTTTGTTGCAGCACAGATAAGAAACATCGAAGATGCCCAGTACATAGAACATTACAGCAAAGAGCTTAAAGATATCGAAAAACCTGCAATTATTGAAAATCTCAATCAGCTGGATGACAAAATTAGATTCGAGCATATCCTCGGCAGAAACATTATAGTAAACGGATACAATCTCAAAGAAATAGCAGCTCTTATGAGCGACAATGCAAATCTCACTACATGTGAGACCGTTACCGATGAGGCTTCAAAGCTTTCCGATTTCGTACATACAGGACCGACACAAAACCTTCTTCTTGAAGCGGAAAAAAAGATTTACAGTACGGATTGCAAGGTGAAAATTATAAATAAATTCAGCAGTTGCTTTAAAGAAATCGAAACACAGGATTTCCGTTTTACAGAGAACAGAATTGCAACAAGGCAGGATATAGAGAGATGGCTGAAAAAGAGTTACTTCCCAAATTTGTGTCTTTCTGAGGCAGATGAGGAAAAACTTCTAAAAGAACTGCAGTCAACTCTTGTAGAAAAAAATCTCAACTGGAGAACAGTATGTCTGATAATCAATGCAAAGAAGTAACATCCAGAATCTCTCCTGATTTCAGATTTTCCAATGAATACGGACCTTCTTCCGTTCTTTTGAGGTAAGTTACCTTTACTCCCTGACTTGCCAGCATTCTTTTTACCTGATGGTACATTCCTTCTCTGACAGTTACATTGCAGGAATTATCGGATAGTATTTCCAATTCTGCACTTTTACATCTGCTTCCGTCCTTTAGCGTAATTCCGTTTTTAAAATTCATTACGGCTTCCGGATTCAGTATTCCTTCATATACGGCATAGTACTTTTTCTTTATTTCCGACTTTGGTGAAATCAATTTGTGAATAAGATTTCCGTCATTTGTAAACACAAGCAGACCTTCCGTATCTTTATCAAGCCTTCCTGCCGGAACCACTCCCATTGCTCTGTACCTTTCAGGCACAAGAGTCATAACCGTAAGGTTGTCCGAATCTTCAGTTGAAGTAACATATCCGGCAGGTTTGTTCATAATCAGAACGACTGTGTGAAGATTTTCCACCTGCTTTCCGTCAATACAGACAACAGATGAGTTATTTATTTTAGCCTGTGGCTCTCTGACAGTTGTTCCGTCAACCGTCACGCGACCTCTTTTAATCATTATCTTGAGTTCTTTTCTTGAAGCAACACCTGCATCACTTAAGATTTTATCCAATCTCTGCATGTTTCAAATATACATTTTTCCCGTTCAACTTTTCCAGTATTTGTAGTATTCTCACTTTTATGAAAAACAGGATACTTTCAGGAATAATAGTTTTTACCGCAACAAACATCATCAAAGGCAGAAAACAGCACCTTTCTTAGCTTGAAAGCACTGCTTCAGTTATAACATTTTCGTTATAAATACCCAAATGTAATTCAAGACATCATTGTATAAATCATCCGTTTTTGAACCGTTATTCCTTAAAAACGAACACATATTATATAGATAAGGGAAAAATGAAAAAAAATGAAAAAATCTGAAAAATTTATTTTTTGCAATTGACAGTCAGATTATTCATGTGTATATTCCACTCACAAAATAACGAATTGATTATTTATTTTAATAACAATTATGTTATAACATTCAGGAGGAAGAATATGAAGAACAGTTTGATGAAGATTGCTTTCCATTATTTGGAGATGTCTGCAATGTATATGCTTTTAGCTATGTCTAACGGCAGTGAGAAACTTGATACAATCAAAAAGGTACTTGAAGAAGATGTCCGAAAAAAAGATATTGACGATTAAACATTTCTCGATTTTCAACACTGTCTTTGAATGTGAAAGTGTTACTAAGGCTTCTGTTAAACTTCATATTCCACAGCCCTCGGTTTCGCGGGCCTTACGGGAAATCGAGGATTCCTACAACATCCGTCTTTTTGAAAGGATGATGAAGAAAATCATTCCTACCGCCGACGGAAAGAAGCTTTACTCCCAAACGGTTCATCTCCTGGAATACTACAGAAAAATCGATGACAAATTATTCACAAGCGACAAAGAGCTTCTTCGTATAGCTTCAAGTGTAAGATTCGGGATAGAGCTGATTCCCAAACTTGTCCGAGAGTTTAAGAAAACCCATCCGAATGTCGAGATTTATGTCAAGATTACAAATCAGAAAGTAATGGAAGAAAAACTGTCCAAAAATGAACTTGACGTTGCATTCTGTGAAGGTGTCCATAACAGCGAGCAGTTTATCAGTTCCAAGTTTGCAGAAGATGAATTAACCGTAGTAGTCCCGAAAGGCCATGAATTGCTTAAACAGGAAGAGGTGTCACTGGAAGATATTCTCAATTATCCTCTTCTGCTGAGAGAGGAAGGATCCAGTTCCAGAGAATTGTTCAAGAATGTTCTCCGAGCTAATGGGTTATGCGGCAAACCCCTCTGGGAAAGTATATCCACGGAAGCCCTCATGCGTGCAGTCTATAGTGGTCTCGGTATAAGTATCCTACCCAAGTCAATGCTCAGAAAAAATGTTGAAAAGGGGCTTCTCTATACTATAGATGTCAAGGGAAAACCGTTTGTTCACAATCTCTACGCTCTCTGGCACAGAGATAAATATATCACGGACTCAATGAAAGACCTGATAGAGCTCTGTAAATCTTATTACTGATTATGCCTTCTTAAGTTGACGCTTATTCCAAAAAAAATTAGTGTTTGGGTATGCCGTCGTTAGTTCTTCTAAGTTTTTTTGTCTATTCTGTAGGACACAATATCTTCGGGGTCCTTGCAAATAATATCATTCAAAGCCTCGGAATTTCCCTGTCTTCGGCAGGATTGATTCAGAGTACACTTCAGGCGGGTGCCTTGTGTGCTATGATTCTCGCTCCACTGGCACTGAAAAAACTCAGTAATCGGACCATTCTCAAATGTGGACAGACTCTTGACTTAATCGGACTTTTGCTGTTGTTTTTCGTAAATTCAAGTAAATTGATTTATCTTTTTTTCGCTCTGATCGGAATGGGCGGATTTTTCATAGATTCAGGTTCAAATGCTTATATTTCGGAGAAGTTTGCGTCCAGAAAAAATACTCTCATTCCCCTATTGCATTTTTCCTTCAGCGTAGGAGCACTTAGCTGCGGATATCTTGTCTTGCCTTTTAAATCAAACGAAAGTTGGAGATTTGGATATCTCTGTACCGGTGTTTTAATGCTTGCTCTTTTTATTTCGGGTTTTTTGATTAAATCAAGAGACAATTCAAAGAACGGGGAATCAGCTGAAGTCAAACAGATTGAAACCGCACCTGTAAAGACCATCCTCTGCGACAGAGTTTTCATGAGATATTGTCTGGTAATAGTGTTCTACATGACCAGTCAGCAAATATGTTCAAATTGGCTCCCGCTTTTCATAGAAAAAGAGTTCAATGCTTCAAATACACTTGTTGCTTCCACAACCATGAGTTTCTGGGTCGGAATTGCAATTCTGAGATTTCTGTCACCGTTTTTGCTGAAAAACAAAAATCTGACTGCTCTGAAAATTTCTTCGTGGGGACTTTTGGTATCACTCTTCTCAATAACAGGATTACTGATTTCCGATAATGTTTATTCGGCATTGGTATGTGCAGCAATCTGCGGATTGGGATCCGGAGCAACAATCCCTTTGTTTATAGTCGAAACAACGGAGTGGTATCCGGGAAACACAGGTTTTATTTCAACATTCTACCTTATGTGCGGAACCGTAGGAAGAGCTGTATTTACTTATCTTGTAGCGGTACTCGGAGAAGAATTCGGCATAAAACCGGCTCTGGGAATAATTCCTATTTTGCTGCTTGCTTCAACTCTTATGTCTTTCAGCGTAATGAATTCGCGAAAAGCAAAGACACCTCTGGACAGATAACTCTGGACAGATAAGATATTTTATTTTGACTTCCTTCTTAATATAGGATAGAATAATTAGCAACATACGTATGTATGACTAATTTCTTTCGGAGGAAAAATTATGAAGAAAATTTTAACGGTTTTTCTGATTGCAATTCTTGCTTGCTCATGCATTTTTGCTAATGGCGCACAGGAAAAGAAGGATGATCAGGTTGAAATCGCAGTCGTTCTCAAGACACTCGCATCAGAGTACTGGGGATATGTAAAAGACGGTTGTGACAAAGCAGCTGCAGAACTCGGAGTCAAGGTTACAGTAGTCGGTCCTGGCGCTGAATCAGATATTGAAGGTCAGGTTGCTATGATTGAACAGCAGATCGGTGCCGGTTGTGATGCTATCGTTTGTGCACCAAACGATGCAGGTGCTGCAAAGGCTGCTCTTAAGGCTGCTATTGATCAGGGGATTCCTGTACTTGCTGTTGATACAGAAGTCGGAATCGACGGTGAAACATGTTTCGTAGGTACAATGAACGACATTGCTGCTAAGCAGGGTGGTGAATGGGCTGCAAAACAGGTTAAGAAAGGAGCTAATGCTGTAGTTATTTACGGTCAGGAAGGTGATAACACATCCAACCTCAGAAGATCCGGTTACGAAGCTGCTTGTAAAGAAAACGGAATCAATGTTCTCGCAGCTCTTTCAGGACAGAACACAACAGACGGCGCAACAAAGACAATGGAAGACCTTCTCAGTGCATATCCTGGACAGATTGATGTAGTATTCTGCCACAACGATGACACAGCTATCGGTGCAATGAATGCATGCAAGTCAGCCGGTGTTAAGGATATCGTTATTGTTGGTTTTGACGGCAATGCTTCAGCTATTGACCTCATCAAGGCCGGCGATCTTGTCAAAGCAACAGTTGCTCAGCAGCCTACAGAAATGGGTTATCAGGTTGTCAAGAATGCTTATAAGGCAATCAAGGGCGAAAAAGTTGAAAGAACAGTTGCAGCTGATGTTGTTATCATTGATGCAACAAACTGCAAAAACTATTGATTCGGTTTAATCAATCATAAATTGGCGACAGCAAAAGCTGTCGCCAATTCTTAAAGAAAGGACAAAAGTTCGTAAGGGGCTTTCATGAGTGAATACGTAGTCGAACTTAAGAACATAACAAAGAAATTTCCGGGTGTAGTTGCTATGAGAAATATGCACATCGCAATCAAGCCGGGTGAAATACATGGATTAATCGGGGAAAACGGAGCCGGAAAATCAACTTTGATTAAGGTTCTCACAGGAGTCCACACACCTGAAGAAGGAGAAATCTTCGTGTGCGGAGAAAAGAAAGTTTTCAAAAATCCCGTACAGTCCAGAGAAGCCGGAATTTCTTGTGTTTATCAGGAACTCAATATAGTACGACAGCTTCCTGTCGTGGATAATGTTTTTATGGGTAAAACAATCTCAAAAGGTGTTTTACTTGATTATCCTAAAATGAAAGAAATTGCTGCAGAAGCATTGAGGAATCTGGGTCATCCCGAAATAGATGTCTCAAAGGAATGCGGGAAACTCGGTGTCGGTCAGCAGCAGATGGTAGAAATTGCAAAAGCTACAACAAGTGATGCAAAGCTTATTATCATGGACGAACCTACTTCTTCTTTGGGAAAAGAAGAAATTGCACAGTTGATGAAAGCTTGCCGTCTCCTGAAATCCAAAGGCATTGCAATTCTGTTTGTATCACACAAACTTGAAGAACTGTTCGAGCTGTGTGACCGTGTAACAGTAATGCGTGACGGTGAATGGATTTGCACGGAGAACATCACTGATCTGGATAACGAAAAGTTAATCAACGCCATGGTCGGAAGAACATTGGATAACCTTTATCCTAAAGAATTCGGCCAGAAAGGAGATGTTTGGCTTGAATGTAAACATCTCTTCGAGCCGGGTGTTGTAAAAGATGTATCTTTCAAAGCGCACGCCGGAGAAATTACCGGTTTTGCAGGTCTTGTAGGTGCAGGACGAACTGAAACAATGCGTGCTTTGTTCGGTGCTGATAAATTGGAAAGCGGTGAAATCTATGTCAAGGGGCAGAAAATCAATATCAAAAAACCTAAAGATGCCATTAAACATGGAATAGCTTTCCTTACGGAAGACAGAAAGGGACAGGGACTTGTTCTATCCCTTCCTATCGGAACAAACATGATTCTTTCCAATATGGTCGGTTTCAGTAAGGGACCTTTTCTGGATGACAAAACCATAGAAGAAGCCAATAACAATATGGTTCATTCCCTCAAAATCAAGCTTACTACCCTTGAGGAGCCTGTATCTCAGCTTTCAGGCGGAAATCAGCAGAAAGTTGTTATAGGAAAATGGATGAATTGTGATTGTGATATTTATATCTTTGACGAACCTACCAGAGGTATTGATGTAGGTGCAAAGATTGAAGTTTACAAACTGATGAACGAACTGGTAAAACAGGGAAAGTGTGTTATCATGGTTTCTTCTGAATTACCTGAAATCCTTGCTATGAGTGACCATGTTGTTGTAATGCGTGAAGGTAAAGTTACAGCAGATATGGACAGAAACAGCAAACACTTTAATTCTGAAGATATTATGAAGGCGGCTTGGGGAGGAGCGTTGGACTAATGGATGAGACTAAGAAAAAAACCTTAAAAACTATTTTGCAGAAAATGGGATCTTTAATTGCCCTTATGATTCTTATCATTATATTCTGCATTACTTTGCCGGATAAATTCCCTCGTATCGGAAATGTCATGAACATTCTCAAGCAGGCTGCGATCAACTGTTTGATTTCTTCAGGTATGCTGTGTGCTCTCATTACAGCCGGTATTGACCTCTCCGTAGGTTCAAACTGCGTTCTCTGCACATGTACAATCGGTGTACTGATGCAGAAATTCGGTATTACAAACGGATTCATCCTTGTAATGGCAGGTCTGCTTGTAAGTACACTCGGCGGATTCCTCAACGGTGTTCTTCTCACGCGTCTTGAACTTCCGCACCCGTTCGTTTCAACAATGGGTACAAAGAATATTCTGTTGGGTCTTGCACTTGTAATCACAGGATCAAAATCCATCAGTTTCACAAACCGCGGTGTCGATAACATTATGTGGATAGGAAGTGCATCATTGTTCCAGACAAAGGATGCTGCGGGTAAAGTTCTGTTCCCGGGCATTCCGGTTTCATTCATACTGGTTCTGATTGTATTTGCCCTGTTCGATATCTTCCTTAAGAAGACCAGACTCGGAAGACAGATTTACTGTGTAGGAGGAAACCCTGAAGCTGCCAGACTTTCAGGTATTCCTTCAAAAGATGTTCTCACATTTGTTTACACTCTTTCCGGTTTTATGGCAGGACTTGCCGGTGTTATCTGTGTAGGAAGACTTGCTTCTGCAAATGCAAACGCAGGTATGACATACGATAATGATGCAATTGCTGCATGTATTATCGGAGGTGCTTCATTCACCGGTGGAAAAGGAACAATCTGGGGAACTCTTGTAGGTGCTCTTCTCATGGCAGTTATCAGAAACGGTCTTAACCTTCTCGGTGCTCAGAACAGTGTCCAGTATGTTGTTATCGGTGTTGTCATCGTTGCAGCAGTTACTGTTGATGTTGTCAGAAACAAACTTGAAGCCAAAGCAAATAAGAACGCTGCTAAATAAGCATAGTGATGTCTTACTTAATAGCAGTGCAGAAATGTACTGCTATTTTTTCAGAAACATAACAAAATCAACTGTTTTAATACAGCCGGGAAAAGCTGATTTTATTGCTTTTTAACAACATAAATGAATATAATATTTTGTGAGTTTGGAGGTATTTTACCATGAAAAAAATTAGAGTCGGAGTTGCCGGATACGGCACAATCGGTCAGAGACTTGCTGATGGTGTTGCACTTCAGGAAGATATGGAACTTGTAGGAATTGCAGACCTTGCTCCTACACTTGCACTCAGAGCTCTCAGAGAAAACGATATGATTGGCGCAAACAATGTGAAGTACAATCTTTATCTCGTTGACGGTGCAGACAAATCATCATTTGAGGCTTGCGATATCCCTGTTGCAGGTACCTTTGAAGATCTTTGCAAAAATGTTGATATCATGCTTGATTCCGCACCCGGCGGAGTCGGAGCTTCAAATAAAGAAAAATACTACGAACCGCTTGGTGTAAAAGCCATTTTTCAGGGCGGAGAAAAGAACTCCGTTGCGGATGTTTTCTTCCACGGTTACGCAAACTATGAAAAGGGTGTCGGAAAGAACTATCTTAAACTGACAAGCTGTAACACAACAGGACTTATCAGAACTGTTGATTGTCTTGACAGAGCAATCGGCATTGAAAAAGTTGCCATCACAATTATCAGGCGTGTAGCAGATCCGGGTGATTACCACAGAGGTCTTACGAATGCACTTCAGCTGGACAAGGCTCCTAGCCATCAGGCTGTTGATCTTATGACGATTATGCCTCATGTCAATGCAACCGGTATTCTTGTACATACTCCTGTAACACACGGACATATCATTACCGTAGTTGCATCAGCAAAAGACGGAAAGAAAATCACAAAGGAAATGGCTCTTGAAGCATTCAAAAAGCATCCGAGAATCCGTGTTGTCAGTATTGATGAAGGATTTAAAGGAAATGCTTCCCTCTTCAAGTACGCAAGAGATCTCGGGAACAGACGCGGTGACATGTATGAAATCGGACTTTGGGAAGATTCAATTGTTGAAAGCGGAAACGATATCATGTATGCAATCAACATTCCTCAGGAATCAGTGACAATTCCTGAAACAATGGACGCTATCCGTGCTTCTATGGGAATGCAGCTTACAAGAGAAGAAGGAACAAGCACTACGAACAAGTACCTCGGAATCGGTAAGTTCAAGAAATTTTCAAAATAAGAGAAAAAAATGAGATTTGGTATCTGTACTCTAGATGAGTTTGATGTAAAAGGAAAAACGGTAATCTGCAGAGTTGATATGAATCAACCTGTTGATAAAGCAAATGATACACTGAAAAGCACGCAGAGAATCGAAGCCTGTGCAGTTACTGTCAAAGAATTGGCAGAAAAAGGTGCAAAGGTTGTTCTTCTTGCTCATCAGGGCAGTGATATTGAATACAAAAACTTTTATTGCACAAGACCTCATGCCAAAGTCCTTTCCGGATGTATCGGGCGTGAGGTCAAGTGGATTGATGATGTGACAGGACCTACTGCAAGAAAGATGATTTCGGAGTTGAAGAACGGAGAAGTACTTCTTCTTGACAATGTAAGATTCTGCAGTGAGGAACAGACTCTATTTGAAACAAAACTCTGTCTTTCACATCAACAGCAGGCACAAACGGAAGTAGTTAAAAAACTTGCTCCGCTTGCGGATATGTATGTTTGCGACGCATTTGCTGCAGCTCATAGAGATCAGCCTTCCCTATGCGGTTTTGAGCAGGTTCTTCCATCTGCAATGGGCAGACTCTTTGAAGAAGAATACTGCGTTGTTTCCCAGCTCATGGAAGCTCCCGAAAAGCCTTGCGTATTCGTATTGGGAGGAGCCAAAATCTCAGACGCATTCATTATGATGTCAACCGTTCTTGAAAAAGGTGCAGCAGATAAAATCCTGACAGGAGGTCTTGTAGGAAATATTCTGCTCATTGCAAAAGGATTTGATATCGGTAAGGGAAGCCTTGATTTCATCATGAAATCCAACTACGGAGAATTCATAGAAACAGCAAAGGAACTTCTCAAAAAACATTCTGATAAACTTGTACTGCCTCTTGATGTTGCCTGGGTTGCAAATGGAGTGCGCCATGAAGCCGAGCTCGAAGCAGTTCCGGCCGACATAGGTGCGGTGGATGTTGGTTTAAAAACTATCAAGCTTTACGAAGACATCATCAAAAACCAATCAAAAACCGTATTTGTAAACGGACCTATGGGAGTCTTTGAAGAAGTTTCGTCTGAAAATGGAACAAAGGCTGTTTTTGAAGCACTGGCAGAGACAGATGCTTATACGGTAGTCGGTGGCGGCGATTCCGTTACAGCTGCAAAGAAGTATAATGTTTCAGATAAAATCGGCTATGTATGCACCGGCGGCGGAGCTCTTGTCAGGTTCCTTACAGGTGAAGAATTGCCTGTAGTAAAGGCTCTTCGTCAAGCTGCAACGACATTCGGTTCTGACAAAAAATAAGGTGAGTTATGATTCTTGAATTCGGTTACGGAAAAGGAATTCAGAAAGCTGAAGTTCCGGAAAACAATGTTCTTAATGTGCTTATGAGCAATCCTGTCAAACATGCCAGAAAAGGTCCGGAAGCAGTTAAATATGCTCTTGAAAATCCTATCGGCAGCAAAAGACTTAAAGATTCTGTCAAATCAGGGCAGAAGATTGTTATTGTCACTTCCGATATTTCAAGACCTATGCCCTCTTGGGATGCAATTCCTGCTGTGCTGGATGAGCTGTACAGTGCGGACATCCCCAAAGAAGATATAAAGATTGTCCTTGCACTCGGTTCTCACAGAAATCACACCACGGAAGAAAAAATCCATCTGGTAGGAGAACGGGCCTTCAACGAAGTGTCCGTTGTTGATTCCAACGAAAGCATCTTCGTACATATGGGCGAAACAAAGGCCGGAACTCCTGTAGATATCTGCAAAGATGTTGCAGAGGCAGACTTTAAAATCTGTATGGGAAATATCGAGTTTCATTATTTTGCAGGATATTCAGGTGGCTATAAGGCAATTATGCCCGGTTGTTCCACTCCCGACGCAATTCAGTGCAATCACAGGATGATGATAAATCCGGATGCCTGTGCCGGAAAAATAGACGGGAATCCTATCAGAACGGATATAGAAGAAGCCGGCAGAATCTGCAAAGTGGATTTTATTGTCAATGCTGTTTTGGATGAGCATAAAAATATTGTCTATGCAGTTGCAGGAGATCCTGTTAAAGCCCATAGAGTGGGTTGCGATTATCTGGACAGAATGTACCGTTGTGTAATCAAAGAAAGAGCTGATATTGTGATAGTAAGTCAGGGAGGAGCACCTAAGGATGCAAATCTCTATCAGACACAGAAAGCTCTGGATAATTCAAAATATGCAGTAAAAAAGGGCGGAACAATAATTGTAGTCGGAGCATGCAATGAAGGATTCGGATCTGTAAAATTCGAAAAATGGCTGACAACCTCCCCTTCTGCCGACTATATGGTTGAAAAAATCGGAAAGGACTTTGAACTCGGAGGTCATAAAGCAGCTGCAATCGGAATGGTTTTGCAGAATGCCGATATATATCTTGTTTCGGAGATGGAAGAAGACCTTGTCAAAAAGATTTTTCTGAAACCTGCAAAATCTGTTCAGGAAGCATTGGATAAATGCTTTGAAAAATACGGAAAGGATGCAACAGTCATAGCTATGCCTTACGGCGGAGCTACGCTGCCATGTCCTGTCAACAAAGAAAACAGCTAATTCGGAGGAATAAAATGGATTATGCAAAAGAGTCTTTAAGACTTCACGGAGAATGGAAAGGGAAAATTGAAGTCATTTCTACAGTTCCTGTAGCAACAAAAGAGGATCTCTCACTGGCTTATACACCCGGTGTTGCTCAACCATGCCTTGAAATTCAGAAAGACATTGAAAAAAGTTATGAATTAACAAGAAGACACAATCTTTGTGCTGTCATCACAGATGGAACAGCTGTTCTGGGACTTGGAGATATCGGACCTGAAGCCGGAATGCCTGTTATGGAAGGAAAATGTGTTCTTTTCAAGAGTTTCGGAAATGTTGATGCGTTCCCTCTTTGCGTAAAGACAAAGGATGTGGATGAGTTTGTAAACACTGTCTATAATATTTCAGGTTCTTTCGGAGGAATCAATCTTGAAGATATTGCAGCACCGAGATGTTTTGAAATTGAAAGAAAACTCAAGGAAAAATGTGATATCCCTATTTTCCATGATGACCAGCACGGGACAGCAGTAATTACACTGGCAGGACTGTTGAATGCACTCAAGGTTGTCGGAAAGAAAAAAGAAGATGTAAAGATTGTTACATCCGGAGCCGGTGCAGCGGCAATCGCTATTGTCAAACTGCTTCTTTCAGCCGGATTCAAGCACATAACAATGTGTGACAGAAAGGGTGCGATTTACGAAGGAAGAGAAGGTCTTAACTGGATTAAGGAAGAAATGGCCTTATCAACAAACCTTGAAAAGAAGGCCGGAACACTTGCCGATGTAATAAAGGGCGCAGATGTCTTTATCGGAGTTTCAGCTCCGGGAACAATGACAACGGAAATGGTAAAAACCATGGCTAAAGATGCAATTATCTTTGCTTGTGCAAACCCTACTCCGGAGATTTTCCCTGATGATGCAAAAGCCGGCGGTGCAAAGGTCATCTCTACAGGAAGAAGTGATTATCCTAACCAGATTAACAATGTTCTGGCATTCCCCGGAATCTTCAGAGGAACTTTTGATGTCAGAGCTTCAGAAATCAACGAGGAAATGAAGATGGCTGCTGCAAATGCTCTTGCAGAACTTGTATCTGATGAAGAACTTTCCGCAGATTACATCATTCCGAAAGCATTTGATCCGCGTGTAGGAAAAGCTGTTGCAAAGGCTGTAGCCGATGCAGCTAGAAGAACTGGTGTTGCCAGAATATAAATTACAAACGCTACATTCCGATTGAATTCGGAAGATGGAGGATATTTTATGGTACAGATCGGTATTATCGGTGCTGGTAGAATCGGACAGGTACATGCCCGCGGAATTATTATGGGAATTCCCGAGGCACATGTAGCAAAAGTTGCAGATCCTTTTATTAAAGAAGATGTAAAGAAGAATTGTGAGGGAATGGGAATCACAGTCGTTTCCGACTATCACGAGATTCTCAATGATCCTGCTATTGATGCAGTATTCGTTTGTTCTTCAACAGATACACATGCTTCTATTTCAATTGAAGCAATTAAGGCCGGAAAACATGTTTTCTGTGAAAAACCGGTGGATCTTACAGTTGCAAAAATTATGGAAGTCAAGAATGCACTTGCAGCATCTTCCAAAAAGCTTTGTTTTCAGGTCGGTTTCAACAGAAGATTCGACCATAACTTCAAGGCTCTCAGAGATGCAGTTCTTGCAGGCAAAATCGGTGATGTTCAGTTTGTAAGAGTATCTTCAAGAGACCCCCAGCCACCTGCAGCAGCCTATGTTAAGGTTTCAGGCGGGCTCTTTCTTGATATGATGATTCACGATATCGATATGGTCAGATACCTTTCGGGTGCAGAAATTGAAGAAGTATATGCAACCGGTGCATGTCTTATCAATCCTGAAATAGGAGAACAGGGAGATGTAGATACCGCAACAGTATCCATCAAACTCTCAAACGGAGCACTTGCTCTTATCGATAATTCAAGACAGGCTGTTTACGGATATGATCAGAGAGCTGAAGTTTTCGGTTCCCTCGGAAGTATTCAGAACGGAAACGATGCTCCTTCAACAGCTGTTCTTTCAACGGAAAGCGGTGTAACTGCCGAAAAACCTCTCTGGTTCTTCCTTGAAAGATATATGGTTTCTTATCAGACAGAAGTAAGACAGTTTGTAGATTCCATTCAGAACGGAAAGGATGTTGTTGTAGGACTGGATGACGGTCTTATGTCAATAAAAATCGGTCTTGCATGCAAGAAATCCCTTGCCGAGCACAGACCTGTCAAAGTAAGTGAGATTAACTGATTATGTTTGATAGTACAAAAGTAAAACTCGGAATTGCCCCTATAGGTTGGTGTAATGACGATATGCCTGAATTAGGTTCGGAAAATACTTTCCGTCAGATAGTTAGTGAAATGGCTCTTGCAGGTTTTACAGGATGTGAAATCGGTAACAAATACCCATCCTGCCCTGTTGAGTTGAAGAAAGAGCTTGACCTGAGAAATATGATTATTGCCAGCAGATGGTTCAGCTCATTCCTTCTGACAAAACCTTTTGATGATGTTAAGGCAGATTTTGAGGCAAATCTTGATTTTCTGTCAAAAGTGGGTGCAAACAGAATCAATGTAAGCGAACAGAGCTATTCAATTCAGGGCAAGACGGATGTTCCTGTACTGACAGGCAATTACAAGTATGTCATGAACGATACAGAGTGGAATACTCTTTGTGAAGGTCTTAACAAACTTGGAAAAATCGCCGCAGAACGAGGATTCAAGCTTTGTTTCCACCATCATATGGGAACAGTTGTCCAGACTGCAGAGGAAACGGAAAGACTTATGCAGAATACTGACCCTGAATATGTATTTCTCTGCTACGATACAGGTCATTTCACATTCGCAGGTGAAGATCCTCTGACAATGCTTAAAAAGTATGTAAACAGAGTCGGTCATGTTCACCTCAAAGATATGAGACTTGATGTTGTCAAACAGGTCAGAGAAAACAACTGGAGCTTTCTTACTGCAGTAAGAAACGGTGCTTTCACCGTTCCTGGCGACGGAAATGTTGACTTTGATCCGGTTTTTGAGCTTCTTTCAAAGGCCGATTACGAAGGTTGGCTTCTTGTAGAGGCCGAGCAGGACCCTGCAAAGGCAAATCCTCTTGAATTCGCTATTAAGGCCAGAAAGTATATTAAACAGCACACAGGACTATAGAATGTATTTAAAAAAAGAACTTCACAAAGGATATAATTCCTATATCAACTCCGCAGAAGATGATTTGGGCACAATGATGGATGTCGGTCTTCTCGTAATGGAAAAAGATGATGTCTATGTAATTGATGAAAAAGAAAAGGAAACAGCAGTACTTCTTTTTGAAGGAAATCTCTGCTTTGAGTATTCTGATTCAAAGGTGGAAGCATCAAGACCTGATTGCTTTCACTATGAAGCATACTGCCTTCTTTCTCCGAGAAATGTAAAAATCAAACTCACAGCTCACAATCACTGCGAAGTTTACATTCAGCAGACCGTCAATCCTAAAGATTACGAGCCTGTTATGTACTCACCGGACAAGGTCCAGGTTCAGCATGCCGGAGCAAACGGCGAGCTGATGGGAGCAATGAGAAGGGAAATCAAAACTTTCTTTGATTACGATAATGCTCCATTCAGCAATATGGTACTTGGTGAAGTTCTTAATTTCCCGGGGAAATGGTCCTCTTATCCCCCACACCATCACCCTCAACCGGAAGTTTACTTCTACAGATTTGATTACGAGCATGGCTTCGGAGCGGGCTTTGCAAACGGAGAAATATACAAGACGGAAAATAACGGATGTCTTGTAATTAACAACGGATTCCATTCTCAGACTGCAGCACCGGGCTATGCCATGTGTTATGCATGGGGAATAAGGCATATCGATGGAGATCCTTGGAAAAAAACAAGGATAGATGATCCTGAGCATTCATGGCTTTGGAAAGCAGATGCCAACGATCATATTTTTAAGATGTGAGGTGTATTATGAAAACAGTAAGACTTACAATGGCTCAGGCTCTTATCAGATTCCTTGAGAATCAGTATATTGCCTACGACGGAAAAGAACACAATTTTGTTGAAGGTGTGATTATGCTTCCGGGACATGGATGTGTACTGGGAATCGGTCAGGCTCTTACTCAGGAGGCAAAAAATCTGAAAGTATGGCAGGGAAAGAATGAGCAGGGAATGGCTCATACGGCAGTTGCTTTTGCAAAGCAGTGTAAAAGAAAGAAAATAATCGCAGTTTCTTCTTCTGTAGGACCTGGAGCAGCGAATATGGTTACTGCAGCAGCAACTGCAACGGCAAACAATATTCCTGTTCTTATTCTTCCGGGTGATACTTATGCTTGCAGACAGCCGGATCCTGTTCTTCAGCAAATTGAGCAGACTCATGATCTTTCAATTACCACAAACGATGCGTTCAGACCTGTTTGCAGATACTTTGACAGAATTCAGAGACCTGAACAGCTTATGAGTGCAATGATAAGTGCAATGAGAGTTCTCACGGATCCTGTAAATACAGGTGCCGTATGTATTGCAATGCCACAGGATGTTGAAGGTGAAGCTTACGATTATCCGGAATCTTTCTTCCAGAAAAGAGTTCACAATCTTGCCAGAAGACCTGCAGACCCTGAAATGATTGCAAAGGCTGCAGAAGTCATTTCAAATGCCAAGAAGCCGATGCTCATCTGCGGAGGTGGTGTAAGATATTCTGAAGCACACGAACAGTTCAGGAATTTTGCAGAAGCTACCGGAATTCCTTTCGGAGAAACTCAGGCCGGTAAGGGTGCTGTTCTTTATGATAATTGTCTTAACCTCGGCGGTGTTGGTGTAACCGGTTGTTCCGCCGCTAATGAAATTGCCAAAGAAGCAGATGTAATTATAGGTATAGGAACAAGATATACAGATTTTACTACATCTTCCAAGTGGTTATTCAAAGAAGATGCCAAATTCGTAAACATCAATGTATCGGACTTTCAGGCCCTGAAAATGGATGCAGTTCCTGTAGTAGCTGATGCAAAAACAGCTCTTCCTGTACTGCAGGAAGCATTGAAGGGTTACAAGGCTCCTTACAAGGATGAAGTAAAACTTGCCCGTGATAAATGGTTCAAAGAACTGGACCGTCTGGGTAATACAGAATACGGTGCCGGCTATGTACCGGAAGTAAAAGATGCAAACATTGACAGTGTAAAGCGTTTTGCAAAGGATATGGACTGTTGTCTTACTCAGACTGCTGTTGTAAAGGCAATCAACTTTGCAATTAACGAAAATGATGTTGCAATCGGTTCTTCAGGTTCTCTTCCGGGAGACCTCCAGAGAATGTGGTGTGCAAGAAGCCTCGACTCTTACAATATGGAGTACGGTTATTCCTGTATGGGTTACGAGATTTCCGGTGCCCTCGGAGTAAAATATGCAATCGGAGATAACGATGTTTACGCAATGGTCGGAGACGGAAGTTTCATTATGTTGCACTCCGAACTTCTTACAGCAGTTCAGGAACACAAGAAGATTAATGTCTGTCTGTTCAACAATGCCAGCTTCGGATGTATAAATAATCTTCAGGTAGGTCATGGGAACAAGACTCTCTGTACGGAACTTAGATTCAGAGGTGACGACGGAGAACATTCTGGCAACTTCATTCCTGTTGACTTTGCAAAAATTGCCGAAGGTTACGGCTGCAAGAGCTATACAATACGCACAATGGATGAGCTTTATGCGGCAATCAAGGATGCAAAAACCGTAAAGGATACTCCTGTATTGTTTGATATCAGAGTTCTTCCTAAATCAATGACTGAAGGTTACGGTTCATGGTGGAGATGCGGAGATGTAGAAGTTTCCGAAAGACCTGAACAGAAAGAAGTATTCAAGAGTCATCTTGAACACCTTGAAACTGCAAGAAAGTATTGATTAATGTTTGTGAGGGCAACAGTAAACGCACTGTTGCCCTCATTTTTTTATTTTCCGCAAAACCAGACAGTTGTCCGTTAAAACTGTTATTCTTCATCAATTTCAAAGTATTCCAATGACAACAATCTGTCCAAGGCACGCTCAAGGTATGCCAAATCCGGCAACGACCATGAGAAACCCAAACGATAAAGGATATTGGTTGTGAATTTGTTATCGGATTCAACACCGCGAATATCCGGACGGTCATTTGTCATAAGCCCCTGAAGTTTTGAATTTATCTTGGAATCACCTAACATTCGATGATAATCAGCATAATACTCCTCATCCGGAACGGGAGTAATCTTGATACCGCACTTGTTTGCAGCCTCTATCAACTGCCATTCATCGAATCTGAATCTGCTGTCGGCATTGAAAGCAGTAAACTTATCGTTTGTACCTGCCAGAAGAACAACAGCTTTTGCTGTCATATCAACAGGAGAAAAACTCATAGGGTCGGTTGCATGACTTATAGGACTCTTCCCTATTGTAGCAAAACCTCTTACAGCATTCAGAAACGCGTTTGTTTCAAAATTTATCTGGAACTCACCATCCTGCTGACGGCCCATAAGATTGCCTACACGGATTATCTTTCCGCGCATTCCGTTTTTTACAGCTTCAAGCAGTTTCAGTTCGGCATGATACTTTGACATACTGTATTTATTTCCCATGGAGTCAATGACAAAGAGTTTGTTTTCATACCCTTTAATTCCTTTTTTCCATGTTTCTTCAGTGTGTGCTCCCGGAATTGAGACTGTTGAAATCTGAATCAGACGCGCATTTTTCCGGACTGCAACCTTAATCAGGTTTTCAACACCGCCTACATTGATTCTTTCAAGAATATCGTCTGCTGCATAATGCTTTACACAGGCAGCACAGTTTATGATTGTATCAATACTGAAGTCTTTGAGTATTTCCGACAAATCATTCGTAATATCTGCCTCAACAATAGTAACCCGCTCTTTTATAAGATACTCAAACGGTTGTTCAAAGTAATACATCAGCATACTTTTTAGACGCTTCTCTGACGAAGCAAAACTTCCGCGCCTCAGAAGACATACAACATTACCCTCGTTTCTGTCGAGCAATTCCTTGAGAACATGAATTCCGAGAAAACCTGTTGCTCCCGTAAGAAGTACATTCCCCAAAGGTTCTCTTCTGACTTCTCCGGCATACTCAAGAGTATTGTATTTAAGCTGTTCAGGATAATCGGATACAATATCAGAGTCTCCGGTTACAACGGATACTTCAGAGGAAGGATGTTTATGACTTTCTATGTAATCCGAAAGCATTTCAGGAGTCGGATTGTCAAAAATATTCTGATATTCAACTTCTATTCCTCTTGCCATGAGCTGCATAATGATTTTGGAAGCAGAAAGAGAAGTTCCTCCCATCTCAAAGAAATTATCATCTGCATAGTATGAATCAAGATTGAGTACACTTGAGAACAAATCGCAAAGCTCCTGCTCAAGTGATTTTTTCGGAGCCTTTCTGACTCTTTCCTTTCTTTCCTTCTTAATCTCAGGCAGGGCTTTTTTGTCAATCTTTCCGCTGGGTGTAAGCGGCATGGAATCAAGCTGCATTATTGCATCCGGAACCATATAATAAGTAAGTCTGCCCTTCAGGTAAGAAGTAAGAGTATCCAGATCGATTTTATCAGATGCCGTAAAGAAAGCTGCAAGATAGTCTTCAGAACCATTATTGCGTACAATAACTTTTGAAGCATTTATGTTTTCAAAATCCTTTATGGCATTTTCTATCTCATCAAGCTCAACACGATATCCTCTAAGTTTTACCTGATTATCCTTACGGCCTCCGAATTCCACCTCACCGTCTGAGTTGAACCTGACAATGTCGCCGCTGTGATATGCTTTAAGACCTTCAAGCGTAAAAAAGGACTCTGTTGTTTTATCCGGAAGATTCACATATCCTCTGCCCACCCCTTCACCGCAGATGATGAGTTCACCTGTTGCATAAACAGGAAGTTTGCGTCCGAACTGATCAGCAACATAGAACTTACAGTTCAACATAGGACCGCCGATGGTTATGTTATCCGATCGGGTAATATGTTTGTAACTTACAGCAACACAACATTCAGTGGGTCCATACGCATTAACGACATAAATATCAGGAGAAAGTGCTTTAAGTCTGTCATACAGAGCTGCAGGGAAAGCTTCGGCTCCGATCATTATGAATTTAAGATTTTTGACAACTTTTTCAAAACACTCCATACCAAGCATATTTGTTATAAATGAAGGTGTGCAGGACAGGACATCAACATTATTGCTCAACATCAATTCCGAAAAAGCAACCGGATTATGTACTTCACTTTCCGAAGCCATACATACGGTCTTTCCGTTACACAGAGTAAGCATTATTTCAATAATGTGAATATCAAATGAAACAGAAGCATAGGCAGCCGCTATTTCTCCGCCGTTTTCTCTCCCGAAAAAGTCCCTTGCATTTGCAAAAGTCTGAACAAAATTCGAAAGATTATGGTGTTCAATCATCACTCCCTTTGGCTTTCCCGTAGAACCTGAAGTATAAATACAGTAGGCTAAAGATTCCGGAGTCGGACTAAATTCCGGATCTGAAACAGGATGTGAATAATCCATATCTTCAAGAACTGCAGCCCTGTATTTTTTATGCTCTGCAAACAGCTCTTTTCTGCTGTTCTTGATATCTCCGGATGTAAGAACAAGTCCGCAACCGGAATCGGAAAGACAGAAATCTATTCTGTCATCGGGATATTCCGGAAGAATCGGAAGGAAGGCACCGCCGGCTTTCAGTACTGCAAGCTCACAAACTGGAATATCGGAACTTCTGTTGAGTAGAATTCCTACAATTGAATCCTCCCTGACACCCAGTTTCCTGAGTTCATCGCATACATGATTTGCTCTTTCATTCAGTTCTATGAATGAAAGTTTTTCAGATGAAGAAACAAAGGCGATTCTGTTCGGGGTTTCTTTGACCCTTCTTTCAAAAAGTCTGCTTGCAGAGACATTCTCAAATGCAAATCCGGTTCTGTTGAGATTTTCAAGCCACTGAGATGCATTGTATGAAAGAAGGTTTATTTCCTCTGCTTTTTCCTTTTTTGTAAAACCGTTCAGAACAAGATCAAATACTTCAATGAAACTGCTGATGAATGCTTCATTGTACATATCGCATCTGTATTCAGCATTGATTTCAAATTTTCCGTTTTTCAGGAAAACAGTAATTGTAATCGGAGCCTTTGTTTCATTCAAAGACAGTTTTACGAATTCGGTTTTTTCATTGCAGAAAGTATCAAAGAGGAATTCACTTCCCTGATAAGCAAAGATAATATCGGAACGGATTCCGTAGGAAGCGGAAATTTCGGCAAATGAATAGATGTCATTGGACATACTTCCGATAAGCTGTTTCTGTATTTCAGCTATCATTTCGGATACAACTCTGCTTCCGGCCCTATGGACAAGGACAGGAAGAGTTTTCACCAACATTGTCACGGAAGAAGAAAGTCTGGAATCGCTTCTTCCGTTGTAGATGGTTGTAAAAACAGAATCTTCAAAATTTCCGAAAATTCCCAGAGTATAACCGAAAGCAGCATTAAAGAACGCATTCAGTGTAAAATTGTTTTTTCTGCAGTATTCAACAACCTCTGCCGAAGATGTATCCGCTGTTCTTGTAAGTAGTGCGGCACCTGTTTTTTCTTTTTCAGGACATCGGGTCGGCAAACATACAGCCTCGCATCCTTTGAATATTCCGTCGTAGAACTCCCTTGCCTGACTGTAATGCTCACTTGCCCGTTCATTTTCTTCATCAACGGCCAGCTCAAATCCGCTGTAATGTTCTTTTGAAATCACAGAACCGGAATAGGCTTTGCTTATATCAGAAAGCAGAATATTTTCCGACATACCGTCTGAAGCTATATGGTGAAAATCCATAAACAGATAATTTCCGTCATCAGTCTCGAAAATACTGATTCTGTACAGTCTTTCACCCAAAAGTTCAAACGGCTTAACAAGCTCACAGGATTCCGGAACCCGTGAACATTTTATACAATCCACGACAGGAGATTCGGAATCATTTCTTTTTGCTCTGATGTTACCGTTTGCATCTGCAAAAAGAATTGCCTTCGTATAAGGATGTGCATTCAAAGCTCTCTTTACTGCATCAGTTAATTTTTCGATATTCAGTGAAGGGCTCAGTTTCATCAGCATCGGAATATTGTATGCAGTACTTTCGGGATTCATACTGCATTCAATGTAAATACCCATCTGTGTCTGAGTAACCGGATAATCTTCGAGAATTTCATAATCTTCAATTTGATTTGAAGACAGGATAAACTCCTCAATAAGTTTTACTGTATTGTGTTCCCTGATATCCGCAACCCTGAAAGGCACATTGAATTCTTTTTCAAGTTCAACATTCAAACGGATGATACCTATAGAGGTTAATCCACAAGCATAAAGGTCAGTATCGATTCCGAATTCACTATGACCGAGTTCCTTACAGCAGATATCATAGATTCTCTGTTGTATGCTGCTTTCAGGAAGCAAAATCTTTTCAATTTTCCTTTCCGGTTTAGGCAATGCTTTTTTATTTACCTTCTGATTCTGAGTAAGAGGAATCTCATCTATCTGCATGGTAAATGCCGGCACCATATATGCCGGTTTTTCGGCAGCGATAAAAGCATTTAGAGCATCTGTATCTACTTTGCCGTCCGAAACGACATAAGAAACAAGGAACTTTCCGCCGGAAGGAGAATCGAATGCTGCTACTGTTGCATCTTTTATTCCGTCAAAACGACGGATGACTTCTTCAATTTCCGGAAGCTCAACACGGAAACCGCGTATTTTAACCTGACCGTCGTGCCTCCCTATAAAGTCGAGCATGCCGTCCGGCAGAAATCTTATTATATCTCCGGTACGATAGACTTTAGTGTAATCCGGATTATTGCTGAACGGATTATCTATGAAAACTTCTTCTGTCTTTTCCGGAAGATTAAGATAGCCTTTTCCCACCTGAGCTCCTGCAACAATCAGTTCTCCGGGAGCTCCGACCGGCAATCTGTTCATATCAGAGTCAACGATGTAACCTTTGACATTCTTGTTTATCCGGCCGATAGGAATTCTGAAGTACTTTCCCTCAACCTTGGTACCGGAAACATAAACAGTACTTTCAGACGGTCCGTACAGATTGTAGAAATCAAAGGGAAATCCCGTTGTATCCAGATTTACCAAAGCTTCCCCGCCGACACCTACATATTTCAGATAAGGTGACTTTGTCAGAAGTGCAAACTGTCTTCCCACCTGTGTTGTCATAATTGCATAGTTGATCTTGTTTTCGATGAAATAGTTATCAAGCGTAACAAGATCCAAGCGAATATCTTCGGGTATTACACAGATTGTACCGCCGAAAGACGAAACGGAGACAATATCATTGAAACAGGCATCAAAACCGTAGGATGCATAACAGGCACATACGGTATCCTGATTAAGATGAAAATTGTCTCTGTTCAACTGAGCAAGTGCGGAGGCGTTTTTATGCGTAAGCTGAACGCCTTTGGGATTACCGGTTGTTCCGCTGGTATAAAGAAGTACACAATTGTCATCCGGATTGTTTTTTACAGAAATTTCCGAAACAACAGGAAGATACTGAACATCATCAACAAAGAGAATTCTTCCTTCATAATCTTCAATAAGGACTGCCAGTTCTTTTGTAGTTATGAGAAGTTTTGCATTCGAATCTTTGACCATGAAAGTAAGACGCTCGGATGGATAAGTCGGATCAAGAGGCTGATATGCACATCCGGCCTTCAACACACCTAAAGTTGCAAGAACAAGCCACTCATTTCTGGGAATGAGAACGGCAACCGTATCGTTGTGTTTCAAACCCGCATTTCCGATGAATCCGGCAATCTGAGCGGCAATTTTGCCGGATTGTCTGTATGAATAATGTTTTTCACGGAATACGATTAGATTCTTTTCAGGATTATTGCGTACATTTTCATCAAAGAATTCCGTAACTGTTTTGTTTTCAAGTTCCAATTCATCCGAACAGAAACCGTCCAGAATTTTTTCCTGTTCTTCGGAAAGGAGACTGACTTCCTTCAGAAGCTCTTTATCCAGAAAATCCTTTACCGCACATAAACAGGCATCGGCAAAAGCTTTCATTACATCTTCAGAATAGAGATCCGCTCTGTAACGGAAACTCAGTCTGTACGAATCTCCCTGAGAGAACACCATAAGCGTAAGTTTATTGATTGCCTCAGGATTTGAAATACCCGTAACCTGATATTTTCTATCGTTCAGACAGAGAGAACTGAAACTGTCTCCCTGATATACGAACATGAAATCATTTGTAAGGTTATACTTTCCTGCAAGTTCACTGAAAGGATAAATATCATTTTTGACACTGCTTCTGAAAGTATTCTGCAGATTTCTGATATAGTCGCAGACATTGCTCTGTTCTTTGAGATTTACCGGAAGCGCAAGAGTCTTTACAAGCATTCCTGCGGTGTTGAAAGTCATTGAAGTATGTCTTCCGCTTTCTGCTATGCAGACAAGAGAACTGTCCGTACCGTTGTATTTTGCCAGAACATAGGAAAAAGCAGCAAGAAAAAGTGAATTTTCCGTAATACTGTTTTCCTTGAGGAACTTGAGAAGCTTTTCTTTTTCCAAATACAAATCCAGATCAATACTTCCAAGCTTTGCAGTATTTTTATCCTCAAAATCACAGGGAAAATCATTTGAAACATTCTTATCTTCAAACAGGTTGTTGAAAAATTCTTCGGATTGAGCAAATCTATCCGTTGTTCTTATGACATCCTCGTATGTAGAAAGGTCGAATGCAGATGTTTTTTCCTCAAAGATATCACGACCGGAATAGCATCTTTCAATTTCCTTCAGAAGAACGGAGAGTGTTGTTCCGTCAAAGACAATATGATGGGCATCAAAAGCAAACACTCTGATAGCCCCGTCTTCAAACAAACAGGCTCGGACAAGTTCTCCGTTTTTGAGGTCAAAAGGTCTGACAAATTCTTTCAAAGCCTCATCCGTATTCTGCGTCGTACACCTTGTAACAGAAAATTCCCTGTTGTCCGGTATCATACACGGAAGTCCGCACCTTTCGTCGATACTGCAATGGAATGCCTTGTGATTGTTTACGGCTTTTTCAACAGCGGATATGAATTTTTCCGCATCAACATCGGCATCCAGAACTATTTTCACAGGATTGTTGTACATCAATGCAGCCGGATTTGCCGCCATTGCAAAATATACACCCAACTGGGAAGAAGAAAGAGGATAATAATCCTTCTCTACCCTTTCAAAAACCGGTTCGTCACTGCCTCCGGTTTCAATCAGATGTGCAATCTGCTTGGGAGTTCTGCCCTCAAAGAATGTCTCAATATCCAAAGGAAGATCTTCAAGTATGCCGATTGTCTCCATCGCCTTGATTGAATCACCGCCGAGCAGGAAGAAATCATCATTTATTCCGATTTGACCGCACTTGAGCACAGCTTCCATAGCATTGCAGACGGCCTCTTGCATTTTGGTTTCAGGTGCAACATATTCGCCTTTGAATGCACTGATATCCGGTTCAGGCAGATTTATTCTGTCAAGTTTTCCGTTAGGATTTACCGGAAGCCTGTCCATTCTTGTGTAAAAGGACGGCACCATGTAAGATGTCAGATTCGACTTGCAGTATTCTTTGATTTTTTCCGGTTTGAGCCAATCATCACAAACATAGTACGCAACAAGGTATGTCACTCCGTTCTTATCCGTAAAATCTTTTATTGCAGCTTCCTTTATTCCGGGAATTCTTCTGATTGTGCTTTCAACTTCAAGCGGTTCAACCCTCTGTCCGTTGATTTTTATCATCCAGTCCTTTCGTTCTATGAAAACAAGATTTCCGTCTTCCAGTCTCTGTACTATGTCACCGGTTCTGAACATACGCTCATTTCCGTCTATGTCCCTGAACGGATTCTTTATGAATACTTTCTTTGTTTCCTTCTCACGGTTCAGATAACCCTTTGCAACACAACCGGAGATACAGAGCTCACCCGTTTCAACTTCATTGTTGTTATCATCAAGCACATAGGCTTTTTCCTTCCCGAAGGGTTTTCCTATGGGAGTATTCTCGTACTTTTTATCAATACGGAATGCCAAAGTCCCGCCGAATAATTCTGTTGCTCCGTATCCGTTTATGACCACAGGATTATCATCAAAGAACAGATTTGTAATTCTCTCCGAGCCAACGGAGATAACCTTCAGAGACTTGTTATGCTGAAGCATGAAATCAACCATTCGGGGAGGAACAAATGACGACTGAATATCGTTCTCATCATAGTATTTTGCCAGTTTAAACGGGTCTTTTCTGATTTCATCCGGAACAAGAACCAAATGTTTTGCCAGAGCCATTGCACTGATGAACAGTCCGACACCTACAATAAAAGTAAATGGTGCAACAAGACCTACAACATTATTTCTCTCCGTTTCATCTGCCTGATCGTGGGCTGCATTTCTGAAAGCAACCGCGGACATTGAATAGTAGTCGTGGATGACCCCTTTCGGGTTTCCGGTTGAGCCGGAAGTATAGATTACAAGGCTCTCATCTTCCAATCCGGAAATGACAGGATCAGTTTTCAGAGATAAATCCATTTCTTTCAGAAAATCTTCATCAATAATCAATTCATACTTTGAATCCTGTTTGATGTACTCAAGTCTGTCCTGCGGATAGTCATCTGACAGAGGAATCGCAACAGCTCCGCACAACCAGCATCCGATAAGACACCCCGCATATTCCTTGCTTCTGGGTATTTCAACAATTACCCTGCTTCCATGTCCGATTCCGTTTACCTTGAGATTCGCGGCAACGGTAATACCGTAATCATACAGCTGGGAGTAACTGAATGTACTGATTTCATCCGATACAGCCGGCTGAAATCCATGCTCTTTTACAGCATCCAATAAACTGTTGATAAAGTGTTTCATAACAATCCTCCGGAATTCAGTGAGACCTGTTTTATTGTAAGAACAGACGGTTTTTCCGTACAGACAAAGGCCCAATAACCCTTGATATTTTCTATCTGATACAAGTTTTCTATTTTTTTTGCTTCCAATTCAGTAAGATTACGGTTAAGTCCGCAACCTTCTTTTTTCAGAAAACTTTCTTTCATTGTCCAAATTCTGATAATATCATCTTTTCTTTCATTTTCAGAAAGGCACAGACGGCTTATGTCCGTATCTGTTTTTTTATCTTCTTCAATGTCACATCCCACTTCAGAAGAAGATACTGCTGCCATAGCAAACGAGCCCGAGTGGGAAATGTTGAATTTTATATCCTGCCTTTCGGGGAAAAAAGGTTTCCCGTATTTGTTTTCTGCGTAATTCATATTCTTTTCTCTGAGTCCGTATTCTTCAAGCAGGATATCTGTCAGAATTCCGGCACCGAGACTAAGGCATCTGTCCTTGTCTTTGAGAAAACGCAGAGTTTTTTTCTGTCTGTAATCAGACATAATACCAAAGTATCTTTCAAAAAGAATCTTGTCTGAAAGCGGATTTACATTAAGAAAAAATACCTTGCATTTATCCATTGTTTTGATGTGCAAAAATGTAATCTACTACGGAACCGACAGTCGGAAAATCTCCGAACGAGGTATTTTCAAAATCAACACCCATATCCTCTTCAATGGCAATAACCATACATAGAATGCCCATTGAGTTCAATCCAAGGTCGTTTTCGAGGGACGAATCATATTTTGCATTCGAAATTTTGTCACTGGATTGAGTATATACACCTGAAAGAAGCTGTTTGATTCTGTTAAAGATTTCTTCTTTGCTCATTTATTCTGACTCCTTAAAATTTTCATACTCGGAGATCTTGCAAAATCAGCAGTTCTTATAATCAGTTCACTGATTTTACATTTACCGGGAAGACTCTTGTTTACAATTTCAAAATTTTCACGCACCTCAATTTCCGCCTGAGTCCTATCTGCGATAACGCTCATCCTCGGAACTACTTCAAGTACAAGCTGCCCGTTTTTTTCATATACAAGTGAATCCTGAATACAATCAAGAGCATTGAATCTGACCTCTATTTCCGCAGGGGAAATATTTTCTCCGGTAGGAAGGACGATTATTTCCTTTTTTCTTCCGGTAATATAAAGCCTTCCGCCGTCATCAAATCGTACCAAGTCTCCTGTTTTGAACCAACCGTCTTCAAATGCAGATTGGTTTTCTTCAGGTTCGGCAAAATATGATTCTGTAATACTGGGTCCCTTCAGCCACAACTCATCATCCACAACCCTGTATTCTATCTGAGGATAGATGTAACCGACTGAGTCCGGATACTTTTCGGGTTCCGGATTTCCGGAAACAAGATTTGCACTTTCAGTTAAACCGTAACCCGGAAGTATAACTGTCCCAAGTTTTGCATATTCTCTTATGAGATACGGACTTACCGCTGCTGCCCCGCAAATTATATATTTTACACTGTCTCCGAGCATATTTCTTTTGAACTGTTTTGACAGGTTCAGTGCCATTTCAACTACGGCAGGAACAAAAACAAGAACCGTAGGTTTGTAAACAACCATTTCTCTGAACATATCCTTATTGTTATGGCAAATCCAGATTGAACTTCCCGTCATAAGGGCTGTCATACAGCTGCGGATAAGACCGAAGACATGAGTCAGAGGCAACATGAGAAAGTACCGTTCTTCAAGGAATTCCCTCAATCCGTAACAACCGTTTCTTGTTCCTAAGGCAACAGCGTGATGAGTCAGTACCGCACCTTTGCTTTTTCCAGTCGTTCCTCCGGTAAGAATAATTACACATGGATCAGTTGCGCATACGGAATCATCAGCCGGAGTTTTCTTCTCGGCAACAGTCTTTTCGCCTATTACATTGCAAGCCGGTTCGGTATCTGCAAATTCCCTGTTTGTGATTATTGCTTCGAGAGAATATTTCAAAGTACATCCTGCAATATCTTCATCCTGAAGCTGAGCAGGTATCAGTAAAGCACAGAGACCCAAAGTCGTACAGGCAAGATATGATTTGATGAAACATATTCCGTTCTCAAGACAGATTCCCACTCTGTCTCCTTTTTTAAGATTGTTCTGAACAAGAACAGTTCTGAACAAAGCTACCGCATCTTCTACTTCCCGATATGAGTATGTTGCTCCGTCTATTACAGCAGGATTATCAGGATATGACATTACACTGTGTTTCCAAAGATTTACAACAGTAAAATAATCTACAATTTCAGCTTTTGTTTTTTCATTGAGATATTCTTCAAATACCGATTCGGATTCAACCATTATATATTTTCGCTCCCGTTTTCACAGATGTTTTTCAATCTGCATTCAGTTTCATATAGTTTTTCGGAGAATTCTTCAATTTCTGACATTGAAGGAATTCCGTTAAAATCAGGTTTTTCTATTCTGGTGCCTACAAAGATTTCTGTTCTTTGAGGCCAGTGCTTTCTTTGTTTAACATAAACCGGAATGATATCGCTTTTTCCCTGAACAGCCATCATAACCACACCGCCCTTGAATTCATCAAGCTGTTGCGGCCCTTCATGTACTCTACCCTCGGGAAAGACTCCTACCATCATTTTGTTTTGCAGTTCCGATTTTACCTTGTGAAAAGTTGAAACGGAAAAGTTTTTCTTGTTTACTTCAATACAGTGAACATTTTCGAAAAACCACCGGCTCAGTTTTGAAGAAAACAACTCCGTGGTGGCAACAAAAACCGGACGACGGGAGATAAAAGTACAAAGAAGAACAACGGGGTCCCACAAAGATGAATGATTGCATACAACTAGAACAGGACCTTTTACGGACGGTTTCCCCCAAGGATAGCGGATTTTCGGCAAAAGGTACAAAAAAGCCGGTATAATACCCGTCACTTTTACAAAATCATAGAAAAGGAAATTTCTGTGTCTATTCCGTTCTTTTTGCAAGTTCTTCTCCCAAACATTTTATTTTATCACGGAAAAATTCTGCTATGTTGTGAACATTGTCATCTTCTGAAAGTTTTTCATCGTACAGTTTTCGGACATCAACGGGTTCTCCGACCATAAGTCTGTTTCTTTCCTTACAAAACAGCTTTCCATTGGTATAAACAGGCACGACCTTAGCTCCGGTTGCCAGTGTCATTCTGACAAAACCCGTGTGAAACGGCAACAGAGAACCCTTTTCACCGGATTCGGGAATACGACCTTCAGGAAATACATATAAAAGTTTCCCGCTGTTGATTGCATCTATTGCTTTTTGAGTAGCCTTTGTCTTATGAGTATTTCTGTCAACTTTGATTACCCTCATACATTTCAGGAAAAGGGTAAAGAAAAAGTTCTTTTCAAAAAGAATCTCCGCACCTATCGTATATGGAAATCGGGGAACTGTTATCATAATCATTGGAACATAATCGAAAACACTTGTATGATTCGATATTACAACGGTTTTCCCCTTAAAGCATTTTCTTCTGTCTGCGTTCTTATCATAATGGACTTTAGGCCTTAACAAAACATAAAAGACCGGCCACCCCGTGATAATAATGAACACATAAAACAAATACCACACATCAACCTTCCAGTATTCTGTTCAAATCTGACTGCATTAATGCCAAAGCAACTACATTCAAAGGAAGAACAGGAAAAACAATACCTGATACTATGTATAACCATGGTTTTCCCTTCAGTGTGACATTTTTCCTATCCGCATAATCTTTGAGAGTTCTGTATTGGGAAAGCATAACACCAATACCTGCAAACGGAATTAATGTTGCCGCCAAACCTTTCAAAATACCGGTAAACTTTTCCGTTTTTCGGGAAATGGATCTGAACAGGAACATCACCCAGAAGAATCCGAATACAAAACCTGTAAGAAGGGAGAGCATAACCTGAACAAAAACAAACTCGACATTTGAATCATCTCTTTCTTCAACGGATTCAATTTCTGAAATATCAAGTTCCGGATCGAGTTTTTTAAACTCTTCTGCGATACATTTTTCCGAAAAATCCCGTGGAAGCTTTCGCGAGGCGATTATTCCCGCAATACAGGTCAAAGTAACGATAAACGGCACGATAAGAGTACCTAAGTTGAAAACCATATCGGGATTTACTCCGAACAGGCTTGCGGCTTCAATCTGGTTTTCTGCATATACAATCCCGTTGAAAGGACGGGTAATAAACAGCATTTTGATGTTTTCATATATCAGAGATGATGAGACAGCTCCCACTATCGATGTAACCAAAGCCTCTGCTGCAAAATACATTGCACTGTGATTAAAACCATAGAGTTTCGCTTCAACGGAGGCTACAGATGATGCTGCCAGATACGGCATCATAAAGAATGAACCTATTGCCCATGAACCTACAATTCCGCCGAAAACGGCAATAAGCATCTGAAGATGTGGTCTTCCTGTTCCAAGTACATATTTTGAAGCAAAAAAGAGATTCAGAATTCCCACGGCAAATGCAACAAGACAGGTTTTATATGTAAAATCAGTTCCCTTTTTCTGTTTGACCTTGTTGAAAAGATACAGCATCAGGGGAACCGGCCCGAAAGCACAGGTATTTGCTATTGCCATCTGAAAACCGTTGAATCCTATGCTTCCCACCATTATGGCATTCATTGAAACAAGAAACATCTGAAGCCCTGCAACTGTAAAGCACTCAACTGTAAGCCATCTCATGTAAACCTTGTTTGTAAAAGTCATCTTTAGACTCTTGAAAAGGGGAACTTTATCCCTATCAAGGGGAAATCCTTCCGGATACCCGTACTTTTCTCCTTCCTTGATTATGAACAGAGGAATGAGAATGGTAAGCATAATCGGAATACACCTCAAGGCGAACTTATCAATGTGCACACGGAAGAAATCCAGCAGAACAGGAACAAGAGCATAAACCATACAGTAGTTTATTGTGTCAAAAACACTTTTGTATCCGGACACCCTCATTCTTTGAGGTTCATCAACACATACAGATGAAAGGCTGCCGTAGAAACAGATAAGACACATTGTATAGGAAGCAAAGAAAATCAAAGCCCAAATGAAAAACCATATTGTATTAAGCCACGGTCGTGAAGGTCCTCCGACGGGAATCCAACACATTGCATAGGAAAGAACCATAGGCAGAAAACAGATTGCTATAAGAGGTCGCCTTCTACCCCATTTTGTGTTCAGAGTGTCGGAAATCTGAGCAAAAGGAATATCAATGATTCCGTCAAATATTTTTCCTATTGCAAAAAGAATCGGGAAAAGTGCAGGCACAATAAAGCAGGTACCGGACATAATTGCCTGAAATGTATCCGAATGCCCCAAACCAGCGGGATTTACTGCATCAGTATAGTATGCTCCCATAAGAACCATCATGAAATTAGGCCCGAAACCGGAAGCTGCATAAACCAGTTCTTTCCACTTTTTATCCAACGATTTAACCATTAAACAATCCTTCTTCTCTATAGGGTTTCCAGAGAATAACGGTATTCCCTGTAACTGTTGTAAACAAAAATTCTGTCTTGTGAGATTTCTATATTATACACCGATAAATCCTTTTGTCTTATAGTTCTCACTGTTTTTCCGTTTTCTTTGTTCTCTTCAAAAATCAGACCGGTTTTACTCAGAAGATTATTCAAATCTTCATAAGATGCATGGCACAACTGAAAATCAAAGAATATGTAAGATGCAACCAATCCGTTGTTTCCCAGAAATGAAGATTCAAGCTTTGTTTTTTTACCGTCGTATACGGCTTTCCCGAGTGTCTGACCAGTAGAAGCCATCAAGTTTATTTCTATTGTCTTTCCGTCAGCAATCGTATAGGTTTCAAGAAAAGAATTTTCAGCACCAATCAGTGAACCTTCCATAAGCTGATATGATTCAAAAGGGCTGCACATTGAATTCACAGGTAAAAGCGGGACTTTCACAGAATCGGTAACAAAAATTCCTTTCATAGTCGAACAGGAAACAAGGGAAATACAACAAAACAATACCGGCAAAAACTTTTTCATTATTACTGTCTCCTTGAAATCAGGGCTGTGATATAGGCAATAAGAATCCCAGTGAATACGGTAAAACCGAAGATGTGGACAGGGCGGAAAGAACTGAAAATCAGTGTTCCGAAGCTCAGTTCGGTTGTAAGAAAGGACAACAGAACGGCTTTTGACGAAGTGTTTTTCCCTTTTTCGGAAGCAAAAACCATGTAATCCAACCCCAGACCTATGGAGAGAATCAATCCTACCACGTAGAAAAAATCAATCGGATAACCGAACATCCACGAAACCGATACGGTCAATGAAACTATACAGTACGGTGCCAGACACATTCTGAATCCTTCTTTTATGCCAAAAATAATAAACAGTGCTATCAAAATCAGCAGAAAAGCCAGCACAATCAGTTTCATAATCGTC
>JAZLEZ010000025.1:0-34575 GCA_045615505.1 Sphaerochaetaceae bacterium
AATGAGGAGGCATCCAATGTCAGTCAGGGTGAAAAACAACTTCTGACAATAGCCCGTGCATTTATGAGTAATCCAAGAATTCTTATTCTTGATGAGGCTACATCCAATGTTGATACGAGAACGGAGCGGTTGGTTCAAAAGGCAATGGAAAACCTTATGGAAAACCGAACAAGTTTCATTATTGCCCATAGGCTTTCCACAATCAGAGATGCAGATGTTATTCTTGTAATAGACAACGGAAATATTGTCGAGCAGGGAAAACATAATGAACTTCTTGCAAAGAACGGATTCTACAGTAAACTGTATATGAGTCAATTTAAGGGTGAGACAGATGGACAATCTTGAGGAATTAATTGATATTCTGGCAAAGGAAAAAGACAGAAAACAGGTAAGAAAACTTCTTGAAGAACTGTTGACTCCTGCAGAACTTGCAGATGTTTCAAAACGCTGGTACATCTTGAAAGAACTGTATCGTAACAAACCTCAAAGAAAAATTGCAAAGGAGATGGAAGTCAGCCTTTGTAAAATTACACGCGGAGCAAGAATCCTTAAAAAGGATGATTCAAAGTTCAAATCAATCCTTTCTGATATGTTTGACTCTCAAAACTGATTTCAAGAGCAATTTGCAAAACTCCTTTTTAATTCTCAGGCGTTCTTTGAACCCGCTAAACGATAGTGTGAGAAACTTTAAAATACGACAGTATCTCTCAGTTCTCACACTACATTTATCGAGTTCGAATTTACACCTTATTTATTAGAGGTACTTTTGAAAGTTGCTCTTCAAATATTGAAAAACCTGTTGAAAGCATCTTCTGCTGAGGATGCTTTTTCTTTGAGTTTTGCTTCATTCCTTTTCATTGCATTATCATCCAGTGAAAAGAATTCGCAGAAGTTTGGTCTGTCTTTATCCTTTACAAGCTCGTCGATGTTTTCCCTGCAATCATAGTGTGCTCCTTTACAGAAGAATCTGCAGTTTATGCACATATGTTTTTCTTTTTCTACAATCATTTTTTCTCTCAGATTTTCAGTTTTTCGCCGTATTCCGCCATTTCGTTGTCTGCATATTTTTCATGAAAGAGACAAAAAATGTTTTTATCTTCAGCATATCGTGGAACAACATGAATATGCAGGTGAGGTACTTCCTGACCTGAAGCAGGATCATTGTTGATTAAAATGTTGCTGCCGTCGCATTTAAGTACTTCACGCATCTTTTCTTCTAGCTTCTTTGCTATGCATATCATGTGGGAAAGTGTTTCAGCCGGACATTCTCCTGTGTTTTTTACAGGATCATTTGAAATTACAAGCGCATGTCCTTTGTGTACGGGGTTGATATCCAGAATGACAAAGCATTTGTCGTCCTGATATAGTTTTGTGCCGGGAATTAATCCGTCTCTGATTTTTGTAAATACTGTATCCATAGACAGTATTATACACCTAAATACAAAAAAAAGAGAACAAAACAGTTCTCTTTTTCATTCGGCCAGAGTGGATTTGAACCACCGACCCCTTGGTCCCGAACCAAGTGCGCTAGCCCCTGCGCTACTGGCCGCTAACAGTGTTGAGTTTATTTTTTTATCAAGACCGTGTCAATTATACTTCCATTGACAAGTGTTTGACTATAATGGTATTTTATTCGCGTGCTTATAGCATTTGGAAATACACGCTCGTATAAAGAGGTCTAGCACAATGGCTGATAAGAAAGTCGGTTCTGAATCAGGACTTAAAATTGAAAAAAACAAAAAAGAAAAGAGTGAATGGACAGCTAAAAAGATTGCTACAACGGTAATTATTGCAATTCTTGCTTTTCTTATGATCGGTGGTTCATTCTACTATATCTTCACTCCCGGTTTCAGAGATGATGCAAATGCATTCGGGTTTTATGACGGAAAACCTGTCAAATTTGAAAACAACAATGTCTTCGGAAGAACGCTTCAGAATGATCAGGATTATGTAAATGGATATTCTACCGGAGACTACAATCAAATATACAAGAGTTGGAATCTTGCATATCAAGCTCAGGTAATTTATGAAGCTCTCAACGGTATGGCGGAAAAGGCAAAAATTGATTCTCCGGACGAACTTGTCAAAGATTTTATTCTGAAATCAGGCATTTACAACGGCGAAAACGGGGAATTTGATGAAGAATTGTACAATTCAATCAATCCTTCAGACAGACAGCTGTTTACGGATTATGTCCGTGAAGCTGTTCCTTATCAGATTGTATTGGGTGATTTTGCAACAACACTCCTTCCTGAAGGTGAAAAGGAATTTATCAGTACTCTTAATAAGAATGCCAGAGATTTCAGTTATTTTAACATAGATTATAATGTCTATCCTTCCGATCTTGCGACCGATTATGTTGAAGCAAATAAAGATTTGTTCAAAAAACTCGATTTGTCCATGATTACATGCGATACAGAAGAAAACGCAAACAAGGCCTATGATGCACTCAAAGCAGGTCAGAATTGGTCTGAAGTCGTCAAGAATTATTCACTTGACAACTATGCTGAAAATGACGGTGTGCTCGGTTCTGTCCTCTATGCAAATATTGTGGCTACAAACCTGGCAGATACCGGAGATATTTCAAAAATCACAGCCCTTTCCAAAAATGAGTTTACTGCTCCTCTTCAGGGACCTTATGCTTGGGCAATTTACAAGCTCAATGCTGATGTTGTTGAACCTGAAGTTGATGACAGTGTTCTCTCTTATGCAAAGTCTGTTGTTTACTCAAAGACTCCTGATGCGGTTAAACCGTATATCGAGAATGCAGTTGCATCTGCAGTTTCCGAAGTTGAAAAGAATTTTGAAAGTGCTGCTTCATCTTTCAGTACAGGTATTGTAACCGTAAAGGGTGCAACCAATAATATCGGAAATTCACAGTTTGCAGTCGGACTTCAGTATTCTGACCCTACTGCTGTTTTGGCGGTTGCTGCTTCTGAAAATGAAGATTTGGCAAAACAGCTTTTCAGCGGAAAAATCGGTCAGCTTATCGGACCTGTGGAAACGGAAGACGGAACATTGTTCGTAAGAATCGATGATGATAATTCCGTGTCCGCAATGTCTTCTGTGGTTGATTCGTATTACGATTTCTACAAGAGCCAGTTGTCTTGGGCAGATTTACGGGATGCAGTTATCACAAGTGAGAAGCACGAAGATAAATTTGCTCAAAAATTCTTTGATATGTTTTTAGGTAACGCTGCAACAATTCAGCAGAACTGAAGATAAACGAGATATAAGACGGAACCTTCGGGTTCCGTCTTTTTGATATAGGACCGGAATGTGAAAAAACTGATGTTTGTTGCATCCTCTATGAGCAGAGGCGGAGCTGAAAGAGTCATATCAATTCTTTCCGATTACTATGTCAAAAACGGATGGGATGTTAGTATTCTTGTTCTTTTCAGCGGACTTGAAGGCTATTCAATAAATCCGTCCATAAAAATAATTGACAGAACATCTGCAAAACCCAGCAGACTCAGATTTTTTGAATGTATCCGTATTGCCAGACACACCATCAGAGATGAGAAACCCGATGTTATTCTGTCTTTTCTTGTTTCAATTTGTCTTATAATGGGATTTGCGTGTATCGGTCTGAAATCAAAGCTTATCTGCTGTGAACGAAATGATCCTGCAAAAACCAAAAGAAGTTGGCTGTACAGAGTAATAATCAATGTTATTTATTCAAAATGCAGCAAAACTGTTCTTCAAACCAAGCGAGCCTATGATTATTTTCCTCAAAAGGTTCGGAACAACAGTATAATCATTCCGAATCCTGTGAAAGTTGAAGTAAAATGTTCTTCATCTAAAAACAGATTTGTAGCTTTGGGAAGACTTACAAAACAGAAAAATCACTCGTTGCTGATAGATGCATTCAGTCTTGTTCATGAAAAACATCCGGATTGGACTTTGGATATTTACGGAGACGGAATACTTGAAAACGATATCAGAAACAAAATTAAGCGCATGAATCTGACAGAATATGTGCATCTTATGGGAAATGTAAAAGATGTTCATAATAAAATTTCCGATGCTTCATGTTTTGTTCTTTCTTCTGATTATGAAGGTCTTTCCAATGCCTTGATTGAGGCCATGCAGATGGGTATGTGCTGCATTTCCACAAATTGTGCAGGCAGTGATGATGCAATAGAAAACGGTAAAAACGGTATTTTGGTTCCGGTAGGGAATCTGAAGGCATTATCAGAGGCGATGATGTTTGTAATTGAGAATCCCGATGAAAGAAAGTCAATGGCAGCAAAAGCAGCTCAGACATCTGTTTCTTATGGTGTTGATAATGTAATTGACAGGTGGAAAGAAGTCATTGAAAATTGAATTAAGGGTTTAGAAAATGTTGAATTTTGCTGTAGGCCCGGTAATGTCCGGAGATGAAATCAGAAGAATCGGAAGCGAACAGGTTCCGTATTTCAGAACATCGGAATTCTCTGAAATTATGCTGGAAAACGAAAGGTTGATGATTGAATTTGCCAAGGCTCCAGAGTCAAGCAGAGTTGCATTTATCACCGGTAGCGGAACAGCCTCCATGGAAGCAGCTGTAATCAACACTTTGGATAGTAATGACAAAGTTCTTGTAGTCAACGGCGGAGGTTTCGGAAAAAGATTTGAAGAGATTCTGTCAATTCACAGAATAAATCACGAGCAGATTATTCTCAAATCGGGATGTACTTTGACGGAGAACGATTTGAACCCATTTGAAAACAAAGGTTTTACTGCTTTCCTTGTTAATATCCATGAAACATCTACCGGTGTGTACTATGATACTGATCTTATTGCAGATTTCTGTAAAAGAAACAAACTTTTTCTCATAGTCGATGCAATATCTTCATTTCTGGCAGATAGTTTTGATATGGCTTCAATTGGTGCATCTGTAATGATTACAGGTTCTCAAAAGGCGTTGGCCTGTCCTCCGGGAATTTCAATTATCGTTCTTGCCCCAAAAGCTCTTGAAAGGATTGAACAGATTGACTGCGGTTGTATGTATCTCAATCTGAAAACTGCGCTTAAAGACGGCGAACGAGGGCAGACTCCGTTTACACCGGCTGTAGGTATATTGAGACAGATAAATGCAAGACTCAGGGAAATAAAAAAATCCGGCGGAGTTCAAACTGAAACTGAGAGAATTGCTTCTCTTGCTGAGTATTTCAGAAATAACATCAAAGATCTTCCTTTTGAGATTTTTTCAGACAGAATGTCAAATGCAGTTACTCCTATTCATCCGCTTACTGCGAGCGCAAATGACATTTTCGTAATTCTTAAAGAAGAGTACGGAATCTGGATTTGTCCCAACGGCGGAGATTTAAAGGATAAAGTATTCAGAGTGGGGCATATAGGTAATCTTACGGAAGCTGATTATGATAAATTACTTGATGCGTTCCGCGATTTGAAGAAGAGGAATATTATTTAATGATAAAGGTAATTACTTACGGTACTTATGATTTGTTTCACATGGGACATCAGCTTCTTTTGGAGAGAGCAAAAGCTCTCGGTGACTATCTGATTGTAGCTGTTACTGCAGATGATTTTGATAAAAACAGAGGAAAAGTGAATGTAAAACAGTCGCTTTCTGAAAGAATTGAAAATGTTCGTAAGACAGGTCTTGCAGATGAAATAATCATTGAAGAGTACGAAGGTCAGAAAATCGATGACATAATCCGATACGGAATTGATATTTTCACAGTCGGGTCTGATTGGAAGGGTAAGTTTGATTATCTTAAGGAGTATTGCAAAGTTGTCTATCTTCCCAGAACAGAGGGCGTATCAAGCTCTGAAATCAGATGTAGGGAAAATAAGATCAGAATAGGTTTTGCAGGTGAGCAATCCTATATAAACAAGTACCTGAATGAGTGCTCCTATGTAAACGGAATTGAAATATCAGGTCTGTTTTCAGGTGATAAGGATGTTTTGGAAGATAGGTTCAAAGACACAAAGCTGTTTTCGGATTATGAGACATTGCTTAATGAAAGTGATGCTGTTTACATAGCTTCAAAACCCGAATTGCACTATCCGCAGATTAAACTTGCACTACAGAAAAAGAAACATGTTCTTTGTGAATCGCCTGTTGCTATGTCAAAGAAACAGTGTAATCAGCTGTTCAGAATTGCTGAGCAAAACGGTGTAATTCTCATGGACTGTATAAAAACTGCCTACTCAACTGCTTTTCACAGACTTACATTACTCGCAAAGACCGGGAAAATCGGAAAGGTGGTGAATATTGAGGCTACCTGTACAAGTCTCTTGGGCAAGGATGGTTTATCTCACCTTGGAAAACAATGGAAGAGTATTTGTGCTTGGGGGCCTACTGCCATGCTTCCGATTTATCAGATTCTCGGGACAAAATTTCAGGAAAAAACCATTATTACAAAGTACCTTGACCGAAAAACAGGATTTGATGCTTTTACAAGGGTAAATTTCATATATAAGAACGCTACAGCCTCAATTAATGTAGGAAAAGGTGTAAAATCTGAAGGTGAATTGATTGTCAGCGGAACAAAGGGTTATTTTTACATACCTGCGCCATGGTGGAAAACTGACTACTTTGAAATAAGATATGAGAATCCTGCCGAAAACAAAAGGTATTTTTTCTCTCTTGAAGGAGAGGGAATCAGAAATGCCATGGTTTCATTTGCAAAATCAATTCAGACGAAACATTCTTCTTCATATATCGATATGGATATTTCCGGGGCTATCTGTTCCGTAATAGATGACTTTGAAAACAAGGTCGATGTCAGGGAGATAAAATTCTGATGGCTTCCGGATTTCTTAAGATTGGAAAAAAAATAGCAGGCTATATTCTCACTGACAAGGCTTATGTTAAGCTGAACTATCTTATTGACGCAAAAGAAAAATTGAACCTGAGCAATCCGGTTTCATATACACAAAAACTTCAATATTTAAAACTTTACTGTCATAACCCTCTTTATACAACTTTAGTAGACAAACTTAGTGTTAAGGAATATGTAGCGGAAAAAATAGGTTCAGAGCATATTATTCCTCTTCTTGGGGTTTGGAACAGTGGAGATGAGATTGATTTTGACAGTCTTCCAAATCAGTTTGTTTTGAAAGTCTCTCATGATAGTGGCGGTATAATCATTTGTAAGAATAAATCTGAATTGGATATTGCACAGACACGGAAAAGAATAGATTCACTTCTGAAGTATAACTACTATAAGTACAGTCGTGAATGGCCGTATAAAAATGTACCTAGAAAAGTAATTGCCGAAAAATACATGTGTTCTGAAAATGAGGAATCGTTATCAGATTACAAGTTCTTCTGTTTTAACGGTAAACCTGAATTCCTATATGTTTCAAAATATGAGCATACGGAAGACGAAGAATTATCGTTTGTTACAATGGATTGGGAAATTGCTCCCTTTCAAAGAGCCGATCATAAATTACTTTCAGAATTACCTGCAAAACCGGTTTGTTTTGATGAAATGGTCGAAATTGCAAAAAAATTATCTGAAAATATTCCGTTTGTAAGGGTTGATTTATATCAGATAAACGGTACTGTATTTTTCGGAGAGATGTCATTTTTCCCGACCGGAGGGGTGTCGAAGTTTTATCCGGAGAAATACAACGACTTAATTGGGGATTTGATTATTCTGCCAAAAAGGAAGAAATATGATGATAAGAGAGAAACTGATTGAATCAGAGGATAAGCTAATCAGACTGATTGATGCTTTTACATTTGTGTATGTTGTAAGTATCTTTACTTTTGCCGCTACAATTGCACCTGGAGAATGGTTACACAGTACATCTGATGCAATAGCTTTGTTTTATCTTGGGCTATTGGCTTGTTATGCAATTCTGCATCCTCAAGCTTTATTGAGCAAATTTTCGTTACTTTATGTTCCTTTCCTGATTCTGTGCGCTGCTTCGTTTTTCTGGACTTGGGATAAAGCAAGATGGCTGAAGGTTACGGTGGGTCTTGGAGCATTGTGGGTTTTGTGTTCACTTATGTTCAACTATCTCTATCTTGAACACAAGACTGAAATACTGCTTAAAGCTTTTTATCTTGGAGGAATCTGTATTGCTTTTGTGACAATACAGTACTACGGTCTTACCGAGTATGTTCAGGGTGTTCTTGCAGGAAAGCGTATGGGGCATGTAATTGTAAACACCAATGATATGGGTATGTGCAGTGCTTATGCCGGAATGATTGCGCTTTACTACTGTCTGTACAAGAAAAAATGGTTGAACATATTTCTTTGTATTTTCCTTTTTGCCGTTGCAAATACATCATTGAGCAGAAAAGTCCTTGCAATGTCAGTCATGGGAGTTTTTCTTCTGGTATTTTTCTCCGGCAGTTGGAAAAGAAAGCTTCTTGCCGTTTTTATTTCACTGGCTCTGGTTGCAGCTTTTTATTATTTGCCTGTATTTGAGGGAGCAAAAAGCAGATTCTTGCAAATGCTTGAAGTTGAAGACGGATCAACATCCATCAGACTTAGACTTATTAAGCTGGGACTCACACAATTTAAGGAAACTCCGTATTTTGGAATAGGTCTTGGCGGCGGTAGGGTACTGAACGGAAAAGTACTTAATTTCCATTCCTATTCACATAACAACTATATTGAACTGCTTGTAGATTTGGGAGCTGTTGGTTGTGCCTTATATTATTTTCACTATCTATTCCCTTCATTCACATTTATTAAACAAGCCTTTTCAAAGGAAAAAGGTATGAGCTGTCTGATGCTTTCATTCATATTGGTGAGTCTGATGCTGCATATAGGAAGTGTTGAATACCATGAAAGATTTACCATAGTGATGGTTCTGCTGTTTTATCTGGTTAAAAGTGACATAGACAGAGAAGATGAATAGCGATGATGTTTTTATTTCTGTTGTAATCCCTGTGTACAATGTGCAGGCATTCTTGTCTGACTGTATTGAATCTGTCTTAATCCAGACCTCACAGGAATCTTTTGAGATAATTCTGGTAGATGACGGTTCTACGGACAGAAGCGGAGAAATCTGTGATGGATATCAGGCAAAATATCCGGAGAAAATAACAGTAATCCATAAAGAAAACGGAGGGTTGGTTTCCGCCAGAAGAGCCGGTTTGAAGCAATCTTGCGGAAAGTATATTGTTTGGTTGGACTCTGACGATACCATATCTGATGGATATTTTGATGAGATAAAGAAAATTTATGATGCTGATAACAGCGATGTAATAATATTTAATTTCAATAAAATCAACGAAAAGGGTCGCGCTCTTCATAAGAAATACAAGTATGTTTTCAATGAAGGTCCGGTGACAAAAGATGAGATATATAAAAAAGCAGTCAGCGGAACATCTGTAAACCAATTGTGCAAAAAAGTCTGTAAAAGAGATTTGTATGATGTTGATGCGGATTATTCAAGCTATTACGGAATTCAGAACGGAGAGGACTTGCTTCAATCTGTTCCTTTGTTTGAAAAAGCAAAGAATTTTTATTATTCAAAAAAAGGATTTTACAATTACAGAATCAATCCGAACAGCCTTTCACGAAAAGTGAGGGCAAATCAGTATAAGAGTCTCGGAATAATACGACCGAAACTATATGAATCTATGGTTAAATCCGGTTATGGGAGTTGTGAAAATACAGAGTTGTTTTTCAACTACTATCTTGCATCCATTTGGATAACAATCACGGATTATGTTGCAGCTTCGGGGAAAAAGGACAACACTTCCGTATTTCAGGAATTATATGATTTGAAATATGTTCAGCTTGCATATAAACATTTTTCAGGTAAGGAAAAAGGGATGAAATTGTTTTATGCACAGGAATGGAATAAACTTCAACGATATGCAGAGAGAATATGTTTAATTAATGGTCTGAAAAACCGATTTAAGGTTTTAATAGCTGATTTGATATGGAAAACAAACTGAAAAAGCAGGTAATTGAAGGAACTATATGGAAATTTCTTGAGAGATTATTCGCTCAAGGTGTTACGCTTGTTGTCTCCATTATTATTGCCCGTATTCTATCTCCTGAGGATTACGGAGTTGTCAGCCTTGTTACGATTTTTTTTGCATTTGCAAATGCCGTAATTTCAGGGGGACTTAATACTGCACTTATTCAGAAAAAGAATGCAGACAGGGAAGACTACGACACTGTTTATTCTGTAAGTCTGATTACAGCAACAGCTGTTTATTTGATACTGTTCTTTTGCGCGCCTCTTATAGCAAATATTTACAGAAATGATCTTCTTGTAAGTATCATTCGGATTATGGGTATCTCGTTGCCTGTTTATGCACTCAAATCAATTGTATGTGCATATGTTTCGTCTGAACTTCAGTTTAAAAAATTCTTTTTTGCTACATTCGGCGGAACTGTAGTTTCAGCATTCATCGGTATTTTTATGGCTGTAAAAGGTTTCGGCCCTTGGGCTTTGGTTGCACAGCAAGTTTCAAATACTTTCATTGATACTCTGATTCTGTTTATAAGTACAAAACTGAAACTCCGTTTCAGAATAACAATGGACAGGTTTAAATCCCTTTTCAGTTACGGAAGCAGAATTTTGGTTTCTTCGCTTATCGGAATTGCCTACTCCAAACTGAATCCTCTTTTCATAGGACTGAAATACACCGCTTCCGACCTTTCTTATTACACGAAAGGAGAATCTTTTCCGTCGGCTCTTTCTTCATCAATTACAAATACGGTTTCATCGGTATTGTTTCCGTTTATGTCAAAGTGTCAGGATGACAGGGAAAAGCTTCTTCAGTACACAAGAAGATTCATCAGGCTGACCTCATATTTTGTTTTTCCTATGATGATGGGATTATTTGCAGTATCAGATACATTCATTGAAGTATTTTTGACCCATAAATGGATAGATGCTTCTTTTTATATAAAAATATTCTGTATTGACTGTATGTTCGGTATTATTGCAACCGGAAACTGTGAAACAATTAAGGCTATGGGTAGAAGTGATATTTTTCTGAAGATGGAAATAATCAAAAAAACACTGTATTTTCTGATTATCGGACTATTCATAGTTTTTTCGGACAGCCCAAGACAACTTGCCTATTCCGTGATTCTTTGTACATTTGTGCAGATAGTTGTCAATTCATACCCTAACACCAAACTTATTTCATACAGAATAATAGATCTGTTAAGTGATATTTCTTTAAATCTTATTACTTCAGTTGCTATGTGCGTTTCGGTCATTTTTATAGGAAGAATTGAGCTAAGCAGTAAATTACTGTTACTTGTTGTGCAATGTGTATCCGGAACGGCAATATACTTGTTTTTAAGTTTTGTGACAAAAAATGAAAATTTAAGATATACTTTTGATATGGTACAGAATATACTTCACAGAAAAAAGGAATCAGTAAATGACAGATAAGGATTTCAAAAAAGAAATACTTGATTTCACGGAAAAAGAATTTGAATTTTTCAGCAGATTCCAGAATATTATCGTTGAACTGACAGATGCGATGCATGAGATTTTTGTCAGAAACAAAATTTCATATTATGCCATGTACGGAACACTACTCGGCCTGATAAGAGATAAAGGCATTATTCCATGGGACTCTGACTGCGATGTTGTAATTTCGATAGATGATGCCCGCAGAGCTTGCGATACTCTCTTGAAGGAACTTCCGGATGATATGTATGCAGTTTCAAACTTTACAGACCCTTCTTTCAGATATAATCAAATCAGAGTATGCAAAAAGGGTTATGACCATTTACTTCATGTGGACATATTCTATTGCTACGGAATTCCAGACAAAGAGTCTGAACTTCGAAGTTTTAAGAAAAAGGCTGAAAAGTTATATAAAATGAAAAGTCTCAAAAATGAATCCTATGTTGCAACAGACTCAACGGTAAGGAATTTTTACAGAAAGTCCGTTATTTTGAAAAACAAAGTCAAATATCTCTTAATGTCGAACAATGCAATTTGCAGAAAATCAGATAAACTCCTCCATAAATATCCTTTCAGTAATTCTGTTTATTGTGCTTGTTTTTCCGAAGAATTTCATTTGCTTGAGAAATGCAGATTCGGAAAACCGGTTGAGTATGAATACGGTGAACATCGTATCATGATTCCCTCAGACAGCGAGTATTTTCTGAAATCGTTTTTCGGAGATTACAATGAGTATTTGCCCTTTGAGGAAAGATATAAAGAATACTTAAAGGGATTAGCCAGAATGCATTTTGCAGAAGATACAAAGACAGAATGAAAAAGGTATTGAAAATTAGTGTTTGTTCAGTAAAGAAGACAGTATTGTGCATTGTTTTAACTTGTATTTGTTCAATGGCATTTGCAAGTATGCAGCAGTTCTATCAGCATGACGAGAAAGTCAGAATACTTGCGGAATTATGCAGGAAAAGCGGTGTATCAATGCCGGCCTATATTTATCCCGTATCAGGAGATACTCTGAATTATTTTATAGAAAACGCTGATTTGAGTTCAAAAATGAATGAGGATGATAAAGAGAGTCTTGCCGAACTCAAATCAAAATTTTCCGGTGATAAGCTTCTTGTGAATATGTCTGAAGATTTTGCATTCGATGTAGAACTGACGGCAGCTCCGACCTTCCTTATTTCTTCTGAGAAAATGGATTACAGAGATATCAAAGATAAAGCCGATGATGTTGATTGGATAGTAAAGGCAAACGATATTCCTGATTTTCTTCTTGCAGAGGCCGATTTGAAACTGTCAAAATATGCGTTCGGCCATTTTGAATACGGATTTACAACAGACTCCACTTTTTTTCACAGAAATCAGTTTGAACATAATATTCTCATCAATCCCATTTCGTCAAAAGTATTGAGAAACGGAAAAGAGATATCGAAGGGGAGAGTAGATAACGGGCCTTATCACGCATATCTTTCAATCGGTGCAGATAATATGAATCTTGCTATCGGCAGAATGAGAGTATCATCTTCAAACGGAATTACGGGGAATTTGGGAGTCGGTGACAATTTTCTGTTCAGAGAAGCTATGATATTCACTCTCAATGCATGGCCTTTTACCTATCAGTATATGCTAAACAGATTTGATGCAGAGCTTGATGACAGTTATTCTCAATCAAATGAATCAGGTGTTGCAGTTCCTTGGTTTGCGATGCATAAGGCAACAATGAATCTTCTTGATAATCACTTGAATATAGGTGTATATGAAGCTGTATTGTCTTACTCGGAATTTGAACCAAGGGTTTTAAGCCCGTTCATTTTAATGCACAATCTTCTGACATACAGAAACGGAAATGAAAACAATCTGTTCGGAGTTGAGCTTGATTGGTCTTTTGATTTTGGCCTTGATGTTCATGCTCAGGCTGTATTTGACCAGATACAGCTTAAAGGAGAGACTGAAGAAAAACCCGATGCATTCGGATTTCTTGCAAATGCAAAATATACGGCAAAACTCGGAAAAGGAAGTATCACCTGTTTTGCAGAAGGTGTGTACACAAATCCTTGGCTGTATCTGAGAGCTGAAAAAGATAATTATTCCGATGACACTCAGAAGGGTGAATATTACAAGTATGATCTGATTGCCGGAAACTACTTCGGTACGCTTTGGGCACAGAATCCGGGTTCAAGCAAAGCGGTTTCATATCAGGACAGCCACTATCTGGGCTACGGATTCGGTCCGAATACGATATTGGGGGATGCCGGAATTGTGTACAGACTTCCATTGAATATTGCATCTGCAGATTTTATGGTAAAGTGTTCAGGTTATGAATATAAGAGTGCCAAGTCGGGGAAACACCATTCTCCATGTGTTGAAAGCGGAGATAAAGCTGAAGTGCTTCTTCAGATAAGAGTTCAGGATACAATGTCGTTCTTTGACGGAGGCTTGTCATTGACAGGTATTGCTGCATATCAGCATTATTTCAACTATAAAAATAAGGGCTCTGATTCTCACAATGATGTTCAGACAATGGTGAGTGTTGGGGTAAGACCTCTGAAGTTCATAAAGACAAAATAATGACACAGACAAAGATATTGACAAAGGAAGAGTTCAGAAAACTTCAACTTACACAGGTTGAGCTTCTTAATGAGTTGGACAGAGTATGCAGAAAAAACAATATATGTTATGTAATTGCTTTCGGCAGCATGCTCGGAGCTGTGCGTCATAAAGGGTATATTCCCTGGGATGATGATGCAGATATAATTATGCTCAGAGAAGATTACGAACGGTTCAGACAATGCACCGGAGATTTCAATCCTGAAATCTGTTATTTTCAGGACCATTACAACGATCCTGATTATCTTTGGGGGTATGGAAAACTTCGTAAGATTGGAACAAAATATGTCAGAGCCGGGCAGGAACATTTGAAGGGGAAAACGGGTATATTCATCGATATTTTTCCGATGGACGATGTCCCGACTTCTCTTATCGGTTGTATTGTTCAGGATATAAGATGTTTCTTTATAAGAAAAACTCTGTACAGCAGAGTAGGAAAGTATGAAGCCTATGGTTTGGAAAAACTGTTTTATAGGGCTTTGAGTCTGTTTTCTGTAGATTCTTGTTACAGGGCTATTGAAAAAATGGCTGCAAAAAGCAGAAATAAAAAACCGAACCGAGTCAGAATCCTGATGTTTATGTGTGACGGAAAGCGTAATCCTAAAAACGGGATTCTTGAAAGATACGGAATGGAAAAGCGTTGGATTACAGAACGGAAAGAATATGAATTTGAAAATTTAAAATTATATGGCAGCAAGGATTATGACGGCTGTCTGAAGTATCTTTTTGACGATTATATGACTCCGCCGCCGGAAAGCGAAAGAGCACAACATGCACCTGTTTCCGAAATCTGTTTCGGCGATTAAAAGGAAATAATGATGAAAATACTGATTCTATCGAATTTGGTTTCTTATACATATAATTTCAGAAAGGAACTGATTGATGCACTGGTTGAACGCGGTGATAGTGTTGTAGTTGCTGCAGATAACGACGATGATGTGAAAACACAGAATCTGGGGTGCCGTTTTATAGAAGTACCATTTGACGGAAAAGGTACAAACATTAAAAAAGAAATAAAACTTCTCTCAATATACCGCAGAATTATCAAACAGGAAGATCCGGATGCGGTTCTCAGTTTTACCATAAAAATGAATCTGTACGGCGGAATAATATGCCGTTTGAAGAAAGTACCGTTTTTCCCGATGATTACAGGACTCGGGGAACTTGAAAAAAATGGAAAACTCAGAACGGTTCTCCTTGCAATGCATCGATTCGTGATGCCAAAGGCAGTATGTGTTTTTTTTCAGAATGAAAGTAACAGACAGTTTTTCAAAGAAATGAAAATAGGGTTCAAAGATTCTGTCGTCGTTCCGGGTTCAGGAATAAATCTTGAAAAGTTTTATCTGCAACCTTATCCTGCAGAAGAACCTTTGAGTTTTGCTTTTATCGGACGAGTGACCGAAGCCAAGGGGATTGCTCAGTATCTTGATGCTGCTGAATCATTAGAAGGCAAGGGCTATAAGTTCTATGTTGCAGGAAAATGCGATACGGAATATGAGAAACGGATTGCAGAACTTGATTCAAACGGGATTATTGAGTATGCGGGAAATTTAAGTGATACAAGACCTCTTATGCGTAAAGTCCACTGTGTTGTGGTTCCTACTTTTCATCCTGAAGGAATGAATAATGTCCTTTTGGAGACCGGAGCAACAGGGAGGCCTTCAATCTGTACCGGAAGGGTGGGTTGTGCAGAAATCGTAGATGATAAAGTAACAGGGCTTTTTTGCAAGGCTGGAAATTCAGACGATTTACAAAGAGCTGTTAACGAGTTTGTCCGGATGTCTTATGAAGAAAAGCTTTCCATGGGTTTTGCAGCCAGAGCAAAAATTGAAAAATCATTTGACCGGAGTATTGTAGTTAAAGCTTATCTTGAAAGATTGATAAAAGAATCAGAACAGAAAACCTGAAGCAATTGAGAAGTAAACAATCAGAGAAAGAGCGTCAACTATTGTTGTAATGAAGGGACTTGCCATAACAGCAGGGTCGGCTCCGAGTTTCTTTGCAACCAATGGAAGAATGCCCCCGAGGATTTTTGCGACAATGACCGTTGCACACATTGCAAGACTTACTACTATTCCAACAGAATAAGTCAGGTCAGGATTCCGGAGAATGATTCTGTCCAGCAGATACATCTTTGCAAAACATGCCAATCCCAATGCAATGCCGCAAAGAACGGAAACAAGCAATTCTTTGATAATAACTATAGGAAGGTCTTTAAAATCCAGTTCTCCAAGTGACAGAGAACGGATTATTGTAACCGAACTCTGGGAACCTGAGTTTCCGCCGGTACCCATAAGCATGGGAATGAATGCCGTCAGAATTACATTTGCTTCGAGAGCTGTTTCATAACTGTTGATAATCATTCCTGTAAAAGTTGATGAAATCATCATAATCAGAAGCCATGGAATACGATGAAGAAAGATATCAAAAGAAGATGATTTTAGGTACGGTTTATCCGTAGGAGAAGTACCGGCCATGATGGCGATATCTTCAGTGGTTTCTTCTTCGATAACATCCATTGCATCGTCGAATGTGATAATACCGACGATTCTGCTTTCACTGTCCACAACAGGCATTGCCAGAAAGTTGTATTTGCTCAATAACTGAGCTACTTCTTCTCTGTCTGTGTGCGTATTGACGGAAATGACATTTTCCTGCATCAGTTCGGATATTTTCTGATCATCGGATTTCGCAAGCAGAAGATCTTTTACGGAAATGTATCCGATGAGTTTTCTGTTGTATGTTACATAGCAGATATAAATCGTTTCCTTATCGAGTCCGGATTTTCTGATAAACGAGATACTTTCTCCTACAGTCCAGTTTTCTCTGAGAGATACATATTCCGTTGTCATCACAGAACCGGCTGAATCTTCAGGATATTTCAGAATTTCATTGATGCTTTTTCTCATTTCAGGAGTTGCCTGCAAAAGAATTCTTCTGACGACATTTGCGGGCATTTCTTCAACAATATCTACAGCATCATCAACATAAAGTTCATCTATAACCTGCTTGAGTTCCCGGTCGGAAAAACTTTTAATAAGTATTTCCTGAATATCAGGGTCCATTTCAACAAAAGCATCTGCAGCAGTTTCTTTGGGGAGCAGACGGAAAATTACAGGAAGATAAGTTTCCTTCAACCCGTCGCAGATAGCAGCCACATCTGAAGGATTCATGAGGCACAACATTTCCTTTATAGTTGCATACTTCTTTTTTTCTGCAAGAATGTTGAGGGATTCTTCAATCGTTAGCTTGTTTTCTGCCATACAGAAAAAATAAGTTTTTACTTATTGAGTTGTCAAGCATTTTTACATTGACTACATTATATATTTACGCGAAAATATTAAAAAATTACTGCAAACGGCAATGGTGAATTCTTTGTTCAAACACAAGAAACTGTCTTTTATTTTAGTTTTTCTTATATTGTTTTCTGAATGTGTCTTTGCATCAACATACACTATTTCAGGATACCGGTTTAAGATAAACGGAAAAACAAAAGAAGAAACTGTAAGAGATCTTATTGTTTCCAAAAGTGCTGAACAGTACAAATCTGAAGCTGAAGTAAAGAAAGCTCTTGAGAAAAAACGGCAGACTTTGATAAACTCCCGTTTGTTTTTTGAAGATGAAATTTTCTTCAGCTATGATATAGAACCTTCTGGGGGAGACAACTATAATGTTTTTGTTTCCTTTGTTGTCAAAGATGCAAAAAGCTCTCTGCTATTGCCTTATCCGCAATATGACTCAAACACCGGACTTGTTCTCGGATTGAGATACAAAGACAAGAATTTTATGGGTTCTGGAAAAGAACTTTCGGTTGTATTTGACGCAGAACAGAATGATAATTCTTTCAAAAAAGGTGAATACTATCTGGAGATACCGTTTGAGGAAATCCGGTTGGGAAATATCGATTTTGCCGGAGACTTTGAGTTTAATCTCAATTTGGATGAGAAAAAAGAGAATTATATTGCTTTTGAGCTGGAAGAAAAAAATCTTTCGTTCGGAAAAGTATCAGTGCCGGCTCATGTCTCTTTGGATTACAACTATCAAACCAAAAAATTCAGGGAAATCGGATATGGAGTAGGGATAAACGGTATTTCTATCGGAAAAAATATCCGGCTGAACCTTTCCAACAATATGCTTTTGGATTGGGAAACCGTCTCTGATACATATTTAAACGCACAGGCATTGTTCCGGAATATCAAAATAGGCAATGCAATTCTGACAAACAAAACTTTTTTTAAACTGGAAAACAAGACAAAAGATTTGAAAGACGGTCTTTGTAAAGAAAAGCTGGAAAATACAATTACTTTGGGTTTCACGGGGAATCTTTCCAAATGGTCATTTAGCAATCTGCTGTCCTACAACTATGATTACAGTGCAACAAGGGGTGACTTATTCAAAATCAACAATGCCGTTAATTACAAAATAAGCTCGGTATATACAGGTACAATAGGGCTGAATATACAGCGCTACGAAAACGGAGGGCTTTATTTGATTGATCCTTATGAGAAGATTACCATCCGTTCGAAAGTAGCAAAAAAAATACCTTTCGTCCTGTCCTTGAGCGAACATAACAAATATTTCCTGGAAGACAGTAAAATGGATTTTTATTTCTCTTCTTCTCTTTCTTCAAATTACGGAGACATAAATTATGTAGAAAACTTCAGAAAGGGAACCAATTACTCGATAACCGCTCAGTTGGATTATCATCCTTGGCAAGAAGAGAAAGAAGATAAGACTGAGTACAAGTTCAAAATCGATTTTACAAGTTTCCCGTTTGCTCTGAAATGGCTCAACCCTTCTTTAAGGGGGTCATTGGTTGCTTCCTCCGCGGCTTATTATTGGAAGGATGATTCAGGCTGGCGGCTGGATAAAGATGATATTCAATCTCTCTTCAGAGGAATCCGGACAGATAATGATTATGTAAAGAAGGCTTACAGTAAAAGCAAACTGATAGGAGCCTTGAACTTCAATCTTGTTTCAACACTGTTTGTTTTCGAAGATTTCGGAAAAGCATATCTTAATCTGTTTGTTGATTCCGGGATAATCAGAGCAGATAAAATTGATGAGGCTAATAGTAGGGACTATAAAGTACTTACAGGTACCGGTTTGGAAATTGTATGCATTATGGACAGCCATCCTTCATATCCTATCAGAATGTCCTTCGGAATGAATGCCGAATCTTTCAAGGATAAGTTTATTTCCAAGAAAGAGGATATCAAATTGGAATATGAAATATTTGTCGGTCTGGGCTGGCTTTTCTGACGGGGTGATTTATGAAAAATGTTAAAAACTCGGTATGTATTGTTTTTCTCCTCTTATTTGTTCTATGCAATTTATGGGCATGGCAGAATACCTATGGAGCATCAGATGAAGTATTTGAGAATCTTATTTTGCTTAAATCGTTGAGTGGTGTAAATCTTCCCGATGTAACGGCACCGGTTTCCGGTTCGCAGATCGGCGCTTTACTTGAAATGATAGATTCTTCAAAGCTGGACGGCTATGCCCGTGAAATATACGAGGAATTGAAAAAAGAGATTTCTCATCCTCCGGTTTTATTCAGTTTCAACAAAGTCGGCGGAAATCTCAATGTAAGCTTCCTCCCTTTTGAAGTAATCGGCAGTACCGGTGACAGTAATTCATCAACAGGTTATATGCGTAACGGCTTGAAAAGATTCGATTTGTACGATGTTGATGCACAGTTGTACATTTCCGAAAATTTCTATGGCAGAATGCTCGCAAACGGAACAAAAATTGAGGGATATGAAAAGAAATTTGCAGAAGACCATTGTATTCTGAATACTGTATTTTCTCCGGAAAATTTATCTCAGGCTTGGCCTGAAGTTGCTTTCGGTTCAATCGGAAACAGTTTTATCAATTTGATTATAGGAAGAGACAGACTGTCTGCAGGAAGCGGAATTACGGGAAATCTGTATCTTTCTGAAAACAGAAGATATGATGATTTTTTGAAGTTCAGCGCTGTTTCCTATCCTCTTTCGTATGATTTTACAGCAATTGTTTACGACGGGTTTACCGAAAACTCTTTTGAAAACGGAAATTTTGAGCTTAGAACCACGGATTTCGATGAACCGCGCAAAGTTGTTCTTTTACATAGGTTTTCATCAACCATTCTGAAAAAGATTACACTGTCTGCTTTTGAAGGTGCGGTTGTTTACTGCGATGATATTTGGACGGATATAAGAGCGTTTAACCCTTTTATGTTCATACATAACAACGGAACATATTATACGGGAAATACAAACAATTTTGCCGGAATGGAAATCAGTGCCGCTTTGGGAAAAGGAATAAATGCAAATGCTCAGATTATATTAGACCAGTTCAAGCTGTCTTCTGAAAGCAGTACTTCAGGTGATACACAGTACGGTGTATTGGCAAATATCAATGGAACATGGTCCTTGGATAGCAGTATAGTAAGTGCTTACATAGAAGGAATTTATGAGACTAAGGGTTTATATCTTAAAGAAGTCAATAATTCCGAATACGGATATAATTACAATGATAAGGTTTACTATTACGCCCAGATTGATATGGTTTCAGGGAACAAGCGCTTTTCAGGGGAAAAAGATGAATATGCATATTTAGGTTATCCTGATGGTGGAGATTTGAAAAAGCTGTCCGTGGGTTTAAAAATCAAAAAGGAAAATGCTGTTTTTGCTTTTGATGCATCTGTTTCCGAGAAGGGTGTATATGGAATACATTTACCGTTCAATGAAGTAAGGATTCTCACGGATTCTGCCCGTACGGGTTTTTCTTCTAGCCAGTATTGTTATTCAGTAAAAGCGACTGCAGATGCAACTTTCTTCAAAGGTGTTGATTGTTGTGCAACACTGGGTGGCTTTTATTACAAAAACTATCTGCATGAGAAGGATGTTAACAAAAAATTTCTGCAGTTCTCAATAGGTTGTAAGGTTGATCCGACTCTCATTTTCATCAGAAGAAATCAACTCTAGCTTTTTTTCATCGGATGTATAATAATTATTACTCGTTATAATATGTGCTACATCAGGCTGAATATGAAGAAAAAGCTATTTTCTGTACTGCTCTCTTTGATTCTGACTTTTTCCGTTTTTGCAGGTCAGTACAATACTGTTCCCGTAGGACATGAGGCTTACAGAATCATCGAATATGGAGAGATATGTGGGATTATTCCCATTCAATCCAAGAGTAAACCTTATGATTACGACACTGTCAGAATGCTTTTGGAAAAAATTTCCAGGTCTGACGAACTCAATGAATTGAGCAAAGAGCGTATAGAGCTGATTAAGGCAGATTTGAACAGAATTTACGGTTTTGATGAAAGCAAAGGCTCCGAATCTATTTTTAATAACGGTTTTTATCGTACTTCCAATGAAGACAGAACAAGCAGTTTTGAAGTTGGTGTTAAGGGTAGAATGTATGAAACAGTAGGTTTGGATAACGACAAGGACAAGATAATAGATCTCAGAAATACGGGTACGGTTTTCTTCAAGGGTGATTTGTTTGATAAAGTTTCGTTTGATATGAACGCCGGTCTTAAACTGGATAAACTTTCTCCCAGAGCTTATCTTACGGAAGAGTTTGTCTATGACGCAGACGGAGATTATTTCCTTGGATTGGCTGGAGCAGATAATACTTATGTAAATAGTTTTACTGCAGACACAGAGGGTATCTATGTAGGGTTTAAGGCAAGTCCTGAAGTATCATTTTCTTTCATAAATGATAAATTGAAACTGAGGGTCGGTTCCTATGTCAGAGACTGGGGTCCCGGTGTGGGAAATCTTGTTCTTTCAAAGAATGCAGTTGAATTCAGCGGTTTTGAATTCAGAATCAATCCTGTTGATTGGTTCAGTTTTACCAGTGTGTCGGGTTCTCTTAGCAGACCTTATGCAACAAAAATCTACGGTATTGCCCGTCCTGGTTCAGAAACTGTTATTGTTAAGAAAAATGAATCGGATAAAGGTGTCGAATATGACATCAAGAACGATAATATGTTCGGAATGCAGAGAATAGAATTCAGTACTGAAAAAGGGTTTCAGTTTGCATTGTATGAATCTGTTGTATGGAGAAGACGCTTTGAGCTGTCTTATCTGAATCCTTTCAATATTTACTGGTTTACTCAATCTATGGTCGGAGATATCGATAATGTTCTGGGCGGTGCGGATGTCTCATGGTACATAAGAAATCTCGGAAGGCTTTACTTCAGTATTTCAGTTGATGAATTTACCTCAGATATAAAACATCTTATCTCCGGAGCCAGAAATGTTGTGGCTCTTCAGGGCGGTCTGGAATTTCCCGGAAAGCTTTTCGGAGCTTTTACGACATTCAATGTTCAGGCTACCTATCTGCCGCCGTTCTACGGAGCTCATAACTACAAAGAGGTTGATGAGGCAAATGAGGTCAGATATTCAACAAACTATACAAACAAGGGGTTCAACCTTTTCTATGCAATGAATCCGGATACTCTGGAACTTCTTGTGAATTGTGATATGTCTTTCCGCAACGGTTGGGGTGTTTCGTTCTGTGCAAAAGACCAGATGAGAAGTGCTCAGTACGCACTTGATAAAAACGGTACTACAGTTCTGACAAGTGTCAATTATGATGTAGATGACAAATATGCACGAAAGGATTTCTTCAATTACATTTGGGAAAATACCTTGGATATCGGTTTGAATGTTTCAAAAGAATTCGACGGTTCACCTGTTAAAATCGGTTGTGGAATTGACGGAATCATAGACTGGACCAGATCTTTTGATGTCAATGTAGAAAAAGGTGCAATCCGCTTCAATGGCGGAAAGTATAATCTCGGGAAAGATACCGTAATGGATGAAAAATGGAATACTCCGGACATCAGAATTCTCGGTCACGTGATGTTCTCATTGTACTATTGACAGAGGAATGAATGAAAGAAAAAACAGCCAGTATTGAAAGAGCAGAGCGCTTTGACAGACTTCAGTTTTCCGTAAGATTGTTTATGGACGCTGCCGCCATTTCAGGTGCATGGTTTTTTTCCTACTATGTACGATTTGTCCTTCTTGAAGGTGAAGTAAGGGATTCATACCTTTTTTACATAACGCTATATGCCATAGCAATTGTCACCGGTTTTGTTTTCAACTACTCCAATGGTCTTTATGATTCTTCGGAAACAAAACACTGGAGTGATGAGGTCTCCGGTATTTTCAAAAGTTCCGTGGAAACATTTTTGGCATTTACAGTAATTTACTATTTTGTTTTTTCCGAAAGGATTTCAAGATTGCATCTTCTGATTTTCCTTTGTTTTCTCTTCATTCTGCTTCTGCTAGACAGAATTATCGTCAACAAAGTCATAGCATCAGAAGTAAAAAGCGGAAAATTTAAACAAAATGTACTTCTTGTGGGATACGGAAGCAGAATAAAGGAATACTATTATGCCTGTTTGGATAAGGGCGAAAAAACACGTGTTGTGGTAGTAGGCCAATATCTCAGCAGGGGACATTCACTTGAAGGAGTAAAAGAAATCGTTGCGGATTCACTTTCCGAGGCTGCAGAGATTTCAGATGCGGATATCATTATTATTTCGTTTCCTCATGAAGACAAAGATATCGAGTGGCAGATTATTGATGCCGGAAAAGAGCTTTTCGAGAGAAAGGTTTACACTCTTCCCGGGATACCGCGTTCCTATGCAGGTACTAAAATTGCAGATTTCCATAATATTCCTACGCTGCAACTCAACAGTGCCAAACTTTCACTCGGGAAACGTTTCCTGAAAAGAAGTTTTGACCTTATCACCTGTTCAATCGCAGTGATTCTGCTTTCTCCTCTTTACATTTTCCTCGCTTTACTTGTTAAACTTTCGTCAAAAGGACCTGTTTTCTTCAGGCAGGAAAGAGTAACAAAAGACGGAAAAGTCTTTACAATGCTTAAATTCAGGTCGATGAGGATTGATATGCCTGAAGGAGATGTTCACTGGACGGAAGAAAATGATCCGAGAGTAACAAAAATCGGAAAATTCCTTAGAAAGACAAGTCTTGATGAAATTCCTCAGTTCTTCAATGTCATAGGCGGTTCGATGAGCCTAATCGGTCCAAGGCCTGAAAGACCCGAACTGGAAGATCAGTTTGAGAAGAAAATACCCGGATATCATATGAGACACAGAATGAAAGCGGGTATTTCAGGATGGGCACAGGTAAATGGGCTCAGAGGCAATACTTCTTTGGAAAAAAGAATAGATTTTGATTTGTATTATGTCAGAAACTGGTCTTTCCGTTTTGATTTGAAGATTGTATTCCTCACTTTCTTCAAAGGTTTCATAAATGAAAATGCTTATTGACAGGTAAATGAATGAAGAAAACAGCAGTACTTTTTTCGGTTTTGTTTTTCTCGATGTTCAGTCTTTTTTCTTTGGAGAAATCTTCGGAGCTTTTCAGTCATCTTTCGGAAGCTGAATTTAATAAGTTGAAGAGCGGACAAAGTTTGGAGGCCCGAACAAACAGAAATCAGGATGTATATCGCCTTACACCTGCCGGCAGCGAGGCTTATAAACTGTCTTTTGAGGCTTCTGAAGCTGTTCATTCTTTTACTGTAGGAGTTCTTCAATTCATTGAGTATCCTGAAGAATACAAAGGAATGTCTGAAGATGAAATTGTGCTTGATGTTTACAACAGAATGCTCAAGGTTTCTACTATGAAAGGTATTCAGTACAAATCCTACACTGCCGGTAACAAAATGAAGACTTTGTTTTCCGATGCCTATCTGCTTTCCGAACCAAAGAAACGATCGGCTATGAAAGATATTGTTGCAAAAAGTATTGTTCCTGAAGCTCACTACTATGCTTTTATTTCAGATACAAAGTTCGGCGGAAACATTTACACAGCCAATTATAAAGTTTCGGATGATGAAATATTGGTTGAAGTATCAAATTACGATAAAATCAAATATATGGGGCTCAAATGTATTGAAGCAAAAGACCTCCATATGTATATTGATGTAAAGTTTATGGAAGACGGGATATCCGTTTGTTCATTTGCTGTTGCTTATGATACCGATGTTGAGGTAAATGCTATTATTACAACGGTATCCCTTGATGGTGCTTTCATTCGAAGAATGAATTCTCTCAAGGATTGGTTTATCGAACGCATGACCGAGTAAAATACGGTCTATATGAAATATGCGCCTGTAGCTCAGCGGGAGAGCATTACCTTCACACGGTAGGGGTCGCTGGTTCAAACCCAGTCGGGCGCAAAAGTTATGGAAAATCTGATTGAAATTCACAGTTGTGCCTCAGAAAAATCCATTATGAGCTTCCCTTTGGGAGCTCTTTGTATCAAAACAGCTATCAACTGTGAGCCTGATTTACCCAAAGCTGTTGTATTTGAACATGTTCTCAATGATGATCCTATTCTCTGCGCCCGTCAGACTGCAAAGCGTTCACCTTTTGCCGTAGGATTGAGTGTTTACATCTGGAACTCGGGCTGGTTTGAAGTCTATGCCGAAGAGCTCAGAAAAATGCTTCCTGATACCATCATTTTTGCAGGTGGTCCCCAGATGTCCGCAGCTGTTTCTTCATGTCCCGAGTATCTGGATTTTATAGTATTGGGAGAAGGGGAGCTAAATACCGTTAAGGCTTTGAAAAATAATGAGAAAGGTATCATAAATCCTTCTATACCGGATTTGGAAAAACTTAAATCTCCTTTTCTGTCGGGTAATTCCGATGTTCAAATGAAGGGTTCGGATTCCGTTTTATGGGAACTTACCAGAGGTTGCCCTTGCGGTTGTGCTTTCTGCTTTGAGAGTCGTGGTGGAAAAACAGTCCGCAATTATCCTTTTGACAGAATCGAGAGAGAACTTCATTATCTGATTGATCATGAAATAGAGAATGTTTTCGTGCTTGATCCGACTTTCAATCTGAATATTGACAGAGCAAAGAAGATTTTGAAACTTCTTCTTTCAGATGCTCCTTACTATATGCATTTTACATTTGAAATCAGGGCCGAATTTATAGATGAAGAACTTGCCGGTATGTTTGCAGAATTGAACTGTTCTCTTCAGATAGGTCTTCAGAGTTCCGATGAAAGAATTCTTGAAGGAATAGGACGCAAATTTAACAAGCAGGATTTTTTCCGTAAAGTGAAACTTCTTTCTTCAAGAGGTGTTGCATTCGGACTGGATATTATTATCGGTCTTCCCGGAGATTCTCTTGATACATTCCGTAATACCATCGATTTTGCCGTTTCTCTTATGCCGAGTAATATTGATGTTTTCCGTTTGTCTCTACTTCCGGGGACCGAGCTTTCACGACAGAGTGAAAAACTCGGACTTGTTTCTTCTGATGACAGAGATTTTACCTTGAAATGCAGTGCGACTTTTTCAGAGGAAGATATTGCCAAGGCTCTGATTCTCAGAAATTCTTTGGATTTATTTTACACAAAGGGACAGGCCTGCATGTGGATTCACTGCCTGCTTGAAACTCTGAATATCAGTGCCTGCAATCTGTTTTCGCTTTTTGCAAAATGGATGTCTCAGACAAACAGATCTCAAGATGAAGATATTTGGCTTCTTCAGGATGATTTTGTTACATCTCTTCTGGAAAAAACTCAAAATAACAAACTGATTGACGCTATGAAGAGTTTTATGGAACTTCATCAGGGGCTTTGTTATGTTACTGATACCTTTGAGGATGCTGTTATCGATTTAAAGTATCATCCGGATGATCTTGCAAAACTCGACAGAATCGGGTTGTCGGAATTTGTAAAAACTTACCGTCAAAAACGGTGCCGGATTATTCTTTCTTGGGATGATGAAGAGGGTGTTGTATGGAACAGGGTAAACTGATTATTGACAGAACACGGGTTCTCCGAAATGATGTTTCCTCTCTGTCATTTTCTTTTGACGGGTATGTTTACAATCCTCTTGAATATGCTTGGGCTGCTCACAGACAATTTCTTGAAAAGTATGTAAATCATAAAGTGAATGTACTTTTTCTGGGTATGAATCCCGGTCCTTTCGGTATGATGCAGACAGGTATTCCTTTCGGAGAAATCAATGCAGTCAGAGAATATCTGAAAATTGATGCACCTGTTTTCAAACCCGAGAAAGAACATCCTGCACGCCCTGTTTTAGGTTTTGATACAAAACGCAGCGAGATTTCAGGTCAAAGGTTCTGGGGTTTAATCAAATCCGTTTATCCTGACCCGTTCGGGTTTTTCAAATATCAGACTGTATTTAATTATTGTCCTTTGGGGTTTCTTCTTAATACAAAAACCGCAAAAAACGAAACTCCGGATCATCTGATGAAGTCTGAACGCGATGAACTTGAAAGAATATGTTCTGTCTATTTGTCCGATATTATTGATATTCTGGGGCCTTCGATATTGGTCGGGGTGGGAAAATATGCTCAGAAAAAACTTGAATCAGTTGCTTCCAGGCAGCTTGTTTCTTCAATAATTCATCCCAGTCCCGGTAATCCTCTGGCTAATGTAAATTGGGTGGAGAATACTCAACTCAAACTTAAGGAAATCGGTGCATGGTCTTGAGCGGTATTGCCTATCCGAAAATAAATCTCTGTCTTTATGTCGGCGAAAAGCGTCCTGATGGTTTTCATAATCTTATTTCCATTTTTCAACTTGTCAGAGATTCCGATTATTTTGATGAGATTTCTATATCGATTCTGCACGATGGTTGTTCTGAAATAGTTGTTTCGGGTTTGGATTTTATTGCCGATAAGGTTGAAAATACCATTTTTAAGGCTTCTTCGTTGTTTATACAAAATGCAGGTTTGACAGACAGCCTTTCAATAAGGGTCAATAAGAAAATACCTTGTCTTGCAGGTCTCGGAGGCGGTTCTGCGGATGCGGCTTGCGTTCTTAAATTGCTCAACGGTTTCTATGGTAAATATTCCGATTCGGATTTGTCTTCTTTAGCTTTGCAAATAGGCAGTGATGTTCCGTTCTTTTTATGCAATTCCGACACTGCGGTTGTCGAAGGTCGGGGTGATATTATTACTCCTATAAGCTCAAGGTCTGATTTGTCTTTTATTATCGAAAGCGGATCAGAAGAGAAAAAGGGTACCGGTTTTGCTTATTCTGAGCTTGATAAGCGTCCTTCAGTTCCGTCTCTTCCGTCTCGATTTGATTTGGTCAGTATGTTTTTTTCTCCTGTTTCACAGTGGAATTTCACTAATGATTTTGAATTTCTCTACTCTTTGATGCCCGGTTTGCATCTTACGGGAAGCGGTTCTTGGTTTTTCAGAGTGCAAGAGCATAATTGACTTATTATTGTCCTTCTTTTACTATTTGATTATCTGATTCTGGGATGTAGTGTAGCGGTAACACAGGAGCTTTTGGTGCTCCATTTGTAGGTTCGACTCCTGCCATCCCAGCTTTTTTTTAGGAGGCTGGTTATGAAAGATTATTCTAAAATTCAGGCTATAATTTCCGCTGTTATTCTGGTTGTACTTATTGGTATTCTCATTGCCTTTGTTTATGTTGCAAATATGCTCAGTGATACTCTCAAATCTCTTGAGCCTGCAATTAATGAAGCTACAGCTACTTTGGAGAATTCTCATTCAATTACAGATAGATTAAATGAAATTATGCCTCAGATAGAAAATGCTTTGATTTCGGGCGTAAAAGAAAACAGTACAAAGGTTTTGGAAAAATTTAAATCCTTAGTTTCCTGTAAAGTAAATTGACCGTTTTTCATGCAACCTCCTTTGAGATTAAATTGAAAAACCTCAAAATCATAATCTGATTCTCAAACTCCTGTTTAAGTAATTGAGCAGGAGTTTTTCCTTTTAATATCTTTCTGGGATAATTGTTCATCCAATCCTGAATTGCTCTGACTTTTGGCTTAGAATAGCTTCCAATAGAGCAGCCTTTAGGAATGAACCTTCTGATTATCCCATTCTGTCTTTCATTTGAACCTCTCTCACTTGCACAATAGGGATGGGCAAAGTAAATAGTGGTTCTGTTCTTTTTCCCAAGAGCTGATTTCTCAATTCCGGGAATATCCTGAAACTCAGAACCATTGTCAAACGTAATTGTTTTGAACAACCGTTTGAAATCGCCGGTACCAAGTTCTCTTTCCAAAGTTTCAAAGGCATGCACAACAGATTCTGCTGATTTGTCAGGAATAGTAGTCTTTTTCCAAGACATCTCGTCTGTGCCCGGTTTCATTGTGTACTGTTTCAATCAATGTTCTGAAAGCATCACTATCTGTATGTAGTTTCATGCAATTTCTCCTGTACTTGCTATTTTTCCTAGCTTTAATACAACATCCTTATTGTAGAAGTTGTTTGCCAAAGATAACAGTTTTACAAAATCCATCTTATACTTCTCAATATGGTTGAAAATCCGCCTATACGGATTGTCTGCATCAACCGGAGCTTTATCCAATAAATCAATAGCATCAAGAATCTGAAGATACTCTTTCACACTGTCCCTCAAGGTTGCAACACCTGTCCCTCAAGACTGCAAATAATCAGTCAATGGCAATACACTTTGTTTCCATCTTTGTGATGGGAGGATTGCAGAAAAGGAGTTTAACAGTGCAACAAGCTAAACGTGTTACATGTATCCCTGCAACTCTTACTCCTTTCACTTCCACCCCTATTGCAGAAAACCACAAGAGGCGTGTGGCAGGTTATGCCCGTGTATCTACTGACAATGATGAGCAGTTTACATCCTATCAGGCTCAGGTTGACTACTACACAAACTTCATTAAGTCAAAAGATGACTGGGAGTTTGTGAAAGTGTATACAGACGACGGAATCTCCGGAACAAGTACAAAGCATCGTGACGGATTCAACTCCATGATTGCGGATGCCCTTTCCGGAAGTATTGACCTCATCATTACAAAATCAGTTTCAAGATTTGCTCGAAACACGGTTGATAGTTTGACCACAATCAGAAAACTCAAGGATAAAGGTGTTGAAGTCTATTTTGAAAAAGAGAATATCTACACCTTTGACAGCAAGGGTGAAATGCTTCTGACAATAATGAGTTCTCTTGCACAGGAAGAATCCAGATCCATATCAGAGAATGTTACATGGGGTGTACGCAAGCGTTTTGCAGATGGTAAGGTTACAGTTCCTTTCAAACAGTTCTTGGGTTATGACCGTGGAGAAGACGGAAGCCTTGTTGTGAATCAAGAAGAAGCGGAAATCATAAAATGGATTTACTCAATGTTCCTATCCGGCAAATCACCTTACACCATAGCAAAAGCTCTTACTGAAAAAGGTATTCCCACCCCTCGCGGAAACAAGGTCTGGAATCAAAGCACTGTTGTAAGCATTCTGTCCAATGAAAAGTACACAGGAAATGCCATATTGCAGAAAACCTATACACCGGACTTTCTTACAAAAAAGCGTAAAACCAACAACGGAGAAGTTCCAAAGTACTATGTTGAAAACAGCCATGAAGCCATTGTGACACAAGAGCAGTATGATATTGTTCAGCAGGAACTTAAGAATTCCAACCGCAGAGACTGTAAAGGCTTGTTTGCCGGAAAGCTCATCTGTTCTGAATGTGGCAGCACATTCGGATGCAAGGTGTGGCATTCCACCGATAAGTACCGCTGCACAATCTGGAGATGTAACGGCAAATATGCAGGAAATCACAAGTGCTCCACCCCTCATCTGAAAGAGGAAGACATCAAGAATGCCTTTGTAAAAGCTGTGAATAAACTTCCGTTCAACCAGAAAGAAGTAGTATCCACCCTGAAAGAGTCGTTGTCCCAAATCCTTAATACCAGTGCTAAAGAAGCAGAACTTGAACATCTTGAAGCTGAAATTGCAGTCACTACAGAACTTGTCAAGAAAAGCCTGTCAGCTCCGATAACTGCATCTTCCGGAAACGGATCTTCAGGCTTTGACGGTTATGCTGTAAAGATTGCAGAACTGCAGAAACAACACAAGGAACTTTCTGTCAGTATTGCAGACATCAAACACCGAAAAGGGCTGATAAACCAATACCTCAAAGAGCTTGAAAAACAGGAAAATCCAATAACAGAGTTTGACGAAAACATGTTCAACAGCCTTGTTGACCACGGAACCGTGTATCCGGATGGGCATATTGTGTTTGTCTTCAAAGATGGAACAGAAATCTAAGTAAAATTAGATATACTAACCCATGTAATAGAAAAAAGTTGTAATGAACGCTATACTCATAATAAATGGAAAACTTTGAAACTCGGTTTATTTCAGTTCTTCGCAATTATATGTCCTCTGAGAATATCAATTATGCTTATTTATTATCTGGTCAATGGGGAATTGGGAAAACATATTTTTGTACTAAAACTCTCCCTGAACAATTAGGTAAGAGCAGAAAGGTTATTGACATCTCACTATATGGGAAAAAAACTGTTGATGATATAAACAAAGATTTAATGCTTAAGCTAATAGGAATCCAAAGCAATGCAACCAAAGTATCAGAAATAATTAGGAAAACCTCTAATGAAGTTGATAACACACAAATTAAGTTAGCATTTGCTGCATTTGGTTTTCTCAGTAGATATGCAATAAATGGTATCATAAAGAATATTAAACACATTAACATCAAAAAAGATGTTTTGATTGTTTTTGATGATTTGGAACGTTGCGATTCTACAGTTCTTTCCGAATTTTTAGGGTACATCAATTCCACTTTTATAGAAACAGGTCATCATGTACTTTTTGTAGCTTATGAAGAAGAGTTAATAAAAAACTACGAGGAATTCTCTAATAAGAAAGAAAAACTAATTAGAACAACTTTCTACTATGAAGCAAACATAAAAGAAACAGCTGCTTGTATAGTATCAAAAAGAGAAAACAGCTCACCTTCAAAAAAACTATTTGAAGATAAACAGAAGTTAAGCTGTTTGCCGGAAGCAATATTCAAAATTATGAATCTTCGAACATGGTTGTTTGCATTTGATCTTTTTGACAATGCTGTCTTTGCAGCAAAAATGCAAAACAATCCCTATATAACAAATCTCTTTCTTATCATAATTCTTGACATTTATTATATGAACAACAATCCTCAGCTATTTAATGTAGATCCAGTTGAGTATTTGACTAATGACAACGTTGAAACAGTATCAAAAGCAATACGAAAAAATTTCAATATTCTGGCTGATGAAGGTTCTTTTTCTTTTTATGGTAGAGAATGGCGTTTAAGAAACAGAAATGGATTCACTCCATATACTCGCATGCTTTCTGTTGAAGAATTTATAAAAACAAGGTTCTTTGATGTACAAAAATTCATTGAAGAGTTTGATGAAACATACCCAGTAGGAACAAAATATGAAAATGCTTATGTAGATATGTACAAAGTGCATTCTATGGATGAAACGTTATTAGGCGAAACTTGTTCTGTTATTATCGAAGGAATTCATGAAAATAAGTATTCAATAAGAAAGCTTATAAACTTAGATGCCACTTTTGAAAATCTTGAAAACGACGGATATCTTGCTTTATTATCTTATCCGTTTAGTTTTAGAGCAGATATTGCTCTATCACTAAAATCAAAAGATTCAGATGAAATAATGGATTTCTTGAATAGTTTTGAGGATCCTATTACCTCTTCTTATGACTTTGCTTCTTTCTGCAAACAACAACCATCTTATATATCTGAAATACTGATTAAATGGCATGAAGAGTTTCATATAAACAATAATAAGAAAAACTTTGAGACCGTTTTTTCACATCTTGAAGAGTATCATTTCAACAATATTCCAAGTTTTGCAAAAGAAGAAATGGCAAAACAAATTGCTGAATATGATTTGATAAATCTATTTTTCTCGTTTAATTGCACCGCAATTGAGCGGTTTACTCAATATGTTGACAGCATCTCATATTGTTCAAATTGTGGAGAGATTTCTTCATATTATTCTGAAATCACTCCATTAACAAAAATTAAAACTGTAATTGAAGCAAAATTGACCACTACTAAAAAAAGCAAAGAAAAAATAGAACTGCAATACCTTTGTAAGAAAATTCAGGAAGCATGCCTTAAATTGGAGGAAACCCACGGAACAAAATAAACATGTATATCACCATAAATAGCTACAGTTTGTTTTGTCACAGCAACAATGTAATCTCAAGTCATGTAATTATAGGTATAATAAAGCAATGAAATATACAGAAACTGAAATTGTAGAACTGAAAGAAAAGCTCAATGATACTGTTCCAAAGGAAATAGTTTCCTTTTTGAATTCATTTGACGGTACTATTTATTTAGGTGTTAAAAATGATGGTTCAGTTTGTGGAATTGGAAACTTGGACAAAACCCTGAAAGATGTTGCAGACATAATATCAGACCAAATTCTTCCGAATCCTCAGTCTCTTGTTGCCGTAAATACAATCAACATAGATGATAAGTCTATTATCGAAATCAAAGTATCAAAAGGAAATGCTCTATTTTACATAAAAAAATACGGCAGAAGTGCAACAGGCTGTTATCAGAGAATCGGTACAAGTGCAAGGAGCATGACGGAAGAACAGATTGAAAGGCATTATATTCAGAGTCTTCATTTGAAGGACAAGTCTATTACTGAAATGAGATCAACTAGACAAAACCTTACTTTCAAAAGGTTTGAATATTTCTTATCTTCTGCTGATATCCACTATAACAGAGATACTTTATATGAGAATTTTTCTCTACTGACAAAGCATAATGAATTAAATGAACTTGCCAATTTGCTAGCTGATGAGAATAATGTTTCAATCAAAGTTGCCGTTTTCAAAGGTAAAGACAAGACAAATTTCATAAAACGTAACGAGTTCGGTCACAAATGTATAATTGATGCAATGCAAAATGTTGAGTCTTATATTGAATCTCTAAACGAAACTTTCATTAAGTTGGATGGTTCTTTGGAAAGAAAAGAACGACAAAAATTCAGTGCTGAAGCTTTCCGTGAAGCATGGACAAATGCTTGTATTCATAACAAATGGTCAGAAGGCGTTCCTCCTGCTGTTTGGTTTTATGAAGACAGAATTGAGATATTTTCAAATGGTTCTTTACCAGGCAATCTTTCTAAAGAAGATTTCTACAGAGGTATAAGCAGACCGGTAAATAAAGAATTGACCGATATTTATACAAAACTGCATCTTATTGAGCAATCCGGTCATGGCGTGCCGATTGTGGTTAAACAGTATGGAAAGAAAGCCTTTGAATTCGGTACTTCGTTTATCATCGTTACCATTCCGTTTGAACAGCCGTTTGACGCTAGAGATACAGTATCAAATGAGACTGTAAATGAGACTGTAAATGAGACTGTAAAATTATCCGAAACCCAAAAGAAAATGTTGGAACTGATGGAAAACAATCCTTTCATTACAATAAGCGAATTGTGTAATCTACTAGGTACAAGTCGTGCAACCATAACTAGAAATACATCGGAACTTAAAGCACATAATTTGATTCAGAGAATCGGGTCTGATAAAACAGGCAAATGGGTTGTAATGAACCAAGTATAAACGCTCACATTGTTTGAAAACGCTCAATTGTATCAAACTCGTTGAATAAACTTCCCCGGGGCAGAGCCCACGGGGTATTTCCCTTAAGGACTCGGTATCTCCGTTGGAAAGTTCAAATATAGTTGTTTGTAGTTCTTCTCGTTTCCTTGATTTTTAACATACTCTGCTATCACTTTCTCACTTGT
>JAZLEZ010000026.1:0-32826 GCA_045615505.1 Sphaerochaetaceae bacterium
TCAAAAAACAGGTTGAAAAAGACCTGGATGATGTTCTTTCTTTAGCTAAGCCTTGGATTCAGTCTGAATCATAATCATGGTTAGATTTTCTATCTTGATTCACAGACTGTTTCGGTTAGATTTTATCGTGATACAACACGGTAGGCGATAGATAATCATCCAAGTTTCTCTCTGAGATTCAGAAGGTTTTCAAATTTTTTTATGGCCTGTTTTACAGGAGCAGGAGAAGACATATCAACGCCGGCTGCTTTGAGATTGTCGATAGGGAAGTATCTTCCGCCGTTTTTCAGAAAACTGAGATATTGATCTCTGTCCGCAGCAGAACCGTTCCTAACCTTTTCCGAAAGTGCAATTGCTGCAGAAATACCGGTAGCATATTTGTAAACATAGAATGCATTGTAGAAATGTGGAATTCTCAGACATTCAAGATCCGAGCAGTTTTCAAAAACCATCTGAGCCCCGAAGTATTGTTCAAGAAGATTTCTGTAATTATTTCTTATACTGTTGCTTGTAAGAATTTCTCCGTTTTCCTGCTGTTGATGGCAAACCAATTCAAATTCGGCAAACATAGTCTGTCTGAAAAGAGTTGCCACGATATCATCAAGCTGCTTTGAAATGATGTATTTCCTGATTCCGTCATTATCGGCATTATTCGTATAGTAAGAAGCAAGCAGCTGTTCGTTGAAAGTTGAAGCAACTTCAGCCTCAAAAATAGTATAGTTGTAACAAGAAAAATGATTGTTTGTCTTACTGTAATAGCTGTGCATGCTGTGACCGCCCTCATGGGCGACGGTAAATACATCGTTTAAGACATCTTCCTTGTAATTCAAAAGAATATAAGGATTCCCTATAAAACCGCCTGAAGAAAAAGCTCCGCTGCGCTTACTCTTGTTTTCATAAATATCCGCCCACCTGTCTCTGGTAAGACCATTGTAGAGAATTTCCGTATATTCTTCACCCAGAGGAGCAAGGGCATCTCGGATAATGGAACAAGCCTGTCTGAACGGAGTTATCATTTTAATATTTTGCGACATCGGAACATAAACATCATAGTGTCTGAGTTCTTTAAACCCCAGAATCTGTTTCTTTAAATCATAATACCTGTGAAGAACAGGAAAAGCCTCGTGAACAGCATCTATCAGTCCTGTATATACTGAAGTAGGAACATTGTTGTTATAAAGCGCAGCCTCCAGAGAGGAATCGAACTTTCTTACTTTTGCGTTGAAAATATCCTGTTTGACAGAAGCAGAGTAGAGTTTTGAAAGAGTTTGTTGATGCTTGGCAAAACCATCGTAAAACTGGAAATAGGCCATTTTCCGGATTTCCCTGTCCGAATCTTGCATAAATAATGAATAGGTACTTTGAGAAAGACTTTTACCGTTGATTTTTCCGAAATCCATATCTGCATCAGTTAAAGCTTCAAAGACATCGTCCGGAGTACTCTGAAGCTCGGACTGGAGTGCAAGAATCGTTTCTTCTTTATCTGAAAGAATATGATTTTTTTTCCTCAGAAGTCTGTAAAGCATTACTTTGTAAGGAGCAAATCTCTTTTCTGAAAGTAATTCTTCAAGATTATCAATCTGAAGAATTTCAGGTTCGATAAAACTGATACTTGCTCCTATATCTGTTGCCGTTCTTGTATAAAGCCCGAGCATCTTTTGGTATTCCGGATTATCTGTTTGTGACTCATAGTTGAGGTATGCATAATTGCCCAACCTTTCGGCAAATATGTTTAACTCATCAGACAAGACCAGTACTTGAAGCAGATTGTCAGGGGATTTTGAAATTTTGCCATTAAAATTTTGCAATTTGTCGGCATATTTTTTCAGTTTTATAAGACCATTCTCAAATTCATTTCGGTCTTTACACAACAATGAAAGATCCCATTTATTCTCTTCTTTGATCTCATCCCTCTGCGGTATCTCTTCAATCTTTTCCAAAAGTATTTTTGCTGCCTTTGCTCTATGACTGAAGATGTTTTTCTGTTCACCCATATCTGCAAAACAGCAGTTTGCTTCAGTGTTGAAAAAGATAGGGTCGTAACCGAATCCCCCGTTACCATTTGAAATATCAGTTTTGATATAACCCGGTGCTGTTGCCTCACATTTAATAATTCTATGATCAGTAAGAAGAACAAGAGCGCATATAAATCTGGCATTTCTGTTTTTAACACCTTTCAATCTTTCCAGCAACAGCTTGTTCTTTACATCTGCAGGTAAAACGGGTTCGCCTTCCTTACTTCCAAAACGAGCTGTATGAACTCCTAGTTCTCCGGGAAGTGCATCTACAACCAAGCCGGAATCATCAGCAAGAATGCACATATCAATGTTTCCGGCAACTTTTTTTAGAGCCATAGCTTTCTGCATTGCGTTTTCCAGAAATGTCGTTCCTGTTTCATCACAGTCAAAAGAAAGCCCGAATTCTTTCGGAAGATGAAGATGATGAGGGGCAAGAAGTCCCTGCAGTTCCTGAAGTTTATGTTCGTTAGAAGAAGCAACTAAAATGTCCATATTGTTCACCGTCTTTTTTTTGTCTGTTTAAGTGTACCTAAAGTGAGGATAATTTATTTGTTCCTTAAATTCAATTTGTAATTCAGGAGATAATCTGAATTGATAAGACGGAATGAAAATTTTTTCTTCAGTAACAGGCATAAAATGCCATGAATCATCATCGATGATTTTAAATATATGCGAAGATATTCCCATACTGTGCGCTGTCTGCGGTTCTCCGGTACAATACTTTAGAACATTCTTTGTGTAATAAACGGCGGCACCGGCATTTGCAACGGATATTCCAAGCATTTTGGCTATAAAAGTTCGGCTTATTGTTTTCTTTTTCTCCGAAAGTTGTTTTGTCTGATTGTTGAAGCTGTCAATGTAATGATCTATGCGTTGTTGATAAATTCCGTTCATGGAATAATCGTCAAAATAATTCCGGACAGATAAATCTTCCTGAAGGAAAAGCTGTCTTAACCAGTTGATATTGCGTTTCTCTTTAATGGAGGTTGTCCTTGACCTTTCAGGATTAAGAATATTGATTTTCTCGATAATCTGGACAGTTTCATCATAATCAAATTTAAATGTCTCACAAATATTGGTTAAATCATAATTCTGGAAATTGGAGGCAAGATGCAAGATGTATATAAACAGTCGTTTCCTTACAGTTTTGCTGCTTCTGCACATGAACTTGAGCTTATGAAGCTCATTGGTTTCAAAAATATTAAAATCTCTGCGTTCTGCAATATAGCTTAAACCGTTTTCCTCTTCATCAAGTTCATACTGGTACTGGATATGACAATGAGTTATAGTTCTTTCATGTTGTGCCTCAATAGATTTCATTTTAAAAAACGATTTGAGTTTTCTGATAAGAATAGGAAAGAGATAGCTTTTAAAATCCGTTCCGTTGTTCCTGTAATTCCTTATGATTTTTTCTAATTTAGGTTCCATGAAAAGCAAGAACTCGCAGGCATCCTCTTCTTCTAAAAGTCTTGTCTCCTGAGGTAGTGAATAAATAATCACTCGGATATCATCTATTATCAGGTTGTGCATTGCGGAAATTCCGTTGTTATTTCGTTTATCAACGGATTTATTGTATTGAATTACTCTTTCTGTCAGCGTTTTTGAATCGATATAATACATATATTTTATAGCTATTTGAAATAAAAAAACCGCAGCCTTTCGACTGCGGTTTCCTTAAGGACTTAAAGAAAGTCATTTGTTGAGAGCCTCTTTTGCTTTTTCAACAAGTGCCTTGAATGCAACCTTATCTTCGATTGCCATGTTTGAAAGAACCTTTCTGTTAATCTCAATGTTAGCAAGCTTGAGAGCATGCATGAACTGAGAATAATTGAGACCCTCTGCTTTAACTGCTGCTGAGATTCTTGCAATCCAGAGTTTTCTGAAATCTCTTTTTTTCTCTTTTCTGCCGCGGTATGCATACTGGCCGGCTCTTGCTACAGCATCTTTTGCTATACGGTTATTAGTAGATCTTCGTCCCCAGTAACCCTTTGCAAGTTGCATGATTTTCTTGCGCTTATCCTTGTGTTTTGTTCCGTCAACTGCTCTTGGCATATCATTCCCTCCCTATCAACCGTATGGAAGCATTTTTCTGACTTTTCTTGCTTCCGATTCGTCGAGAATACCAGCAGCACGAAGATTTCTCTTACGCTTTGTGGACTTCTTTGTGAGAATATGACGAAGGCCCTGTTTCTTGAACATAACCTTGCCATTACCTGTGAGCTTGTAGCGCTTTTTGGCGGAACGTCTTGTTTTCATTTTAGGCATGAATATTACCTCTTTTTACGAGTGTTCGGGAAACAAGATACCCCGAATTCACTGCTATTAAAATTCCCATACGGGAATTATTGACCTTTTTTCTTTCCTGAGCTGAGCATCATAGACATATTTCGGCCTTCCATGTTCGGCTGGGAATCAACACTGTATGGTATCTCTTTTTGTTTGAGCAGTTCAAGTATTCTGATAAGAACATCCCTGCCTAAATCAGTATGTGCAAGTTCTCTTCCGTGAAAGCGTATTGTAACCTTGCACTTATCACCGGCATTCAGAAACTCGGCAATTGCAGAAGTCTTAACATCAAGATCATGGACATCGATTTTCGGTTGCATTCTGATTTCATGCAACTCAACACGTTTCTGATCCTGAATTTTTTTGTTTTCCTTTGCTCTTTTCTCCTGTTGATAACGGTATTTGCCATAATCAACAATCTTGCAGACAGGCGGATTTGAATTAGGTGAAATTTCAACCAAATCTAGTTCTGAATCTTCTGCCAATGCGAGGGCATCAAAGAAATTCATTACTCCGCGCTTCTGATCGTCACTGTCGATAACAAAGACTTCCTTTGCTCTGATCTGACGATTGATTCTAAGTTCCTGTTTAGCCAAGGGCTACCTCTGAATAAAAAGATTACGGACTTAAGTCCATTGACTGAAAATATATCATTAAAAAAAGGAGAGTTGCAATATTTCAACTCTCCTTTCAGTATTAATTGAAACTGAAAATGTGATTACTCTGCATGACCGGCGGAGCCAAGTACATCAACATTCTTATGCTTGTACATTTCCTTCAGTGCATCACGGGCAGGACCGAGATATTTTCTGGGATCGAAAACACCGGGCTGTTCATCAAAAACTCTTCTGATTGTACCTGTCATGGCAAGTCTTCCGTCACTGTCAATATTAATCTTGCAAACAGCACTCTTTGCAGCCTGTCTGAGCTGGTCTTCAGGAATACCGACATTATCCTTAAGAGAACCGCCGTGTTCGTTAATCATCTTAACATATTCCTGAGGAACAGAGCTTGATCCATGAAGAACGATAGGGAAGCCGGGAAGCTTCTTTTCGATTTCTGCAAGAATGTCAAAACGTAGTGGAGGCGGAATCAGTATTCCGTCTGAGTTTCTTGTACACTGTGAAGGTGTGAATTTGTTTGCACCGTGACTTGTTCCTATTGAAATAGCAAGTGAATCAACACCTGTCTTAGATACAAAATCAATTACCTCTTCAGGTCTTGTGTAGTTTGACTTTTCTGCCGATACTTCATCTTCGATACCGGCAAGAACTCCGAGTTCTCCTTCAACTGTTACATCATACTTGTGAGCATATTCAACAACTTTTTTTGTAAGTGCAACATTCTCATCGTAAGGAAGATGTGAACCATCAATCATAACTGAAGAAAAACCATTGTCTATACAATCTTTGGCTGTTTCGAAACTGTCTCCATGATCAAGATGAAGCACGATAGGAATATCACATCCGAGTTCGTGTGCATATTCTGTAGCTCCACGAGCCATATTCCTGAGCAAATTGATATTTGCATAATCTCTTGCGCCTTTTGAAACCTGAAGAATTACAGGGCTCTTTGTTTCTACGCAAGCCATGATTATTGCCTGCATCTGTTCCATGTTGTTGAAGTTGTATGCAGGAATTGCATAACCGCCTTTGACGGCTTTTGCGAACATATCTCTTGTATTTACAAGACCGAGTTCTTTATAAGATGTCATTTTTCATCTCCTCAGAGTAACTTGCAAAATACTCTTCGCAAATCATGAACCGGCCTTTACGGGGAAAAACTTTTCTCTTTTGCAAATTCAAATCCATTACTCGTAAAGTATCCTTTTGAAAGTTACTCTTTAACTGAATAAAAATAATACCGACTTAATGCCTCTCAGGTCAATTATTGACTAATGTATATGGATTCTTAAAATAATACTGATGCGTAAAGGCAGATTTGTAGTAAAATTTCTGATATTCCTCATAGTATTTTTTTTCGCAATAGCTGTGTATTATTCAACTCTTAACAGTTACTGTCTAGTAGATGAAAGTGTATGGGCTTTGACTTCCGTAAAGAGCAGAATGTTATCATTGAAACTCAGGTTTTTTCTTAAAGGAATCAGGTTGAGACACATTACGCTGGATGTATCGGAAATAGTTGAAAAACAAAGCCTTGAATATGCTTTGAATTCAATTCCCGAATCCGAAATTGTCGTGCTTGATCCGGTTATTTCTTATGCTTGCAATACATTGGAGATAGATGCTGCATCTATCTTAAAAAATGCCTGTGTAACGGCAATTGCTTCAGACAATTCAAAAGGTTATTTTGATTGTATTCTGATTTCCGAGAAAGAAAGTGCATGGGAAAACCTTTCTTATGATGAGACCATAACCGGAAATGAAGATATTATCATCTGCAAAAATTCAGATGACATTACCTCATATATGAATAACCCGGATTTTAACAAATCATTTATAGTTGATTTCAGATATGCTTCGGCAGTACCTCAGGGAAAACTGTATGGCGTAATAGAACCGAGACTTGAAGATGCCTTTGCTGTTCAGTCCGGAGATGCAAAATTAAGATATGAATTCAGAAAAACACAACGAAAAATATTTTGACAGAATTTTTGAAGAATTCAATGATGTACTCGGAAAAATCAACAAGGTTCTTCCTGCTGTGTCCTATGTAGCCATAACCAAAAACAATCCGTTTTGCGTACTTGTTTCCACGCTTCTTTCTCTCAGAACAAAGGATGATGTAACACTCAAAGCTTCACAACGCCTTCTTGATAAAGCCGACAATCCTTTTGATATGCTCAATCTTTCTGAAACAGAGATTGAAAAACTGATTTTCCCGACAGGTTTTTACAAAACCAAAGCAAAACGGATACTTGAAGTCTCAAAAATCCTTGTGGAAAAATACAACGGTAAAGTCCCTTCTGTTGTGAATAAGCTTATGGAACTTCCCGGGGTGGGGATAAAAACTGCAAACTTAACTCTTAATCTGGGTTTTGGTATAGATGCAATTTGTGTGGATTGCCATGTGCATCAGATTTCAAACCGAATGGGTTGGATAAAGACAAATACTCCTGAAGAAAGTGAGAAGTGTCTTCAGAAAATTATTCCTAAAAAATACTGGATTCCCTTGAATGAACTATTAGTCTCATACGGGCAGGAAATCTGCACAAGTGTAAGTCCCAAATGTTCGATGTGCCCAGAGAACGGGCAATGCCCTAAAATCGGTGTAGGCAGAAGCAGGTAAAATTTCTGTAAACTTCATCTGCCAGCATTTCAATCGGTTTTCCCAAGTATTCTGCAACCGCCTTATAAGTATGGATAATATATTGAGGAGTATTGAATTTTCCTCGTAAAGGCACAGGTGTCAGGTATGGAGAATCTGTTTCCAGCAGCAATCTGTCTTGAGGAACATACTTTAGCGTTTCTCTCAGGGCATTGTTTGATTTGTATGTGACATTACCTGCATAGCTGATGTAATATCCGAGATTCAAAGCAGTTTTCAGTACTTCCGTGTTTCCGCTGAAACAATGAATGATTCCGTTGACATCGGGATACCTTTTGATGATTTCCTGTGTTTCAGCATTTGCTTCACGATTATGGATGATGACCTTCATTTGTTTTGTTTTGGCCAGTTCCATATGTTTGATCATAAGATATTCCTGAACAACCTCAGGTCCGTACCCGCAATAATAATCCAATCCGAATTCACCCAGAAAATCAGCCTTGTATTTACCGATATTGTTTTCCAGTATCACAAACCTTCTGTCCAGTTCGGTTTTATCCGTATTCAATGTCTCCCAAGGTCCCATTGCTGCACTTTTCAGGATGTGGGGATAATCTGCAATTACTGCCATTCTATCCGGCAAATCATTGTATTCTGTTCCTATATCAATCCCGCCGGAAATTGAATCAAAGGCATCTTTCAGGCTGTAACCTTTTTCCTTGATACTGAGCGAATGAAAGTGTGAATCAATTAGTTTCATTTTTTATCCTGCCCGTCTGTTATATTACAGAAAGTAATGGTCGATGATTTCCCTAATATAACTCGGATTGATTTGGTTGTACTTTTCTCCGAAAACAGCAATCAACGGATCTCCGAGCATATATCCCTCAGCAGCATACTGTTCAATTCTATGCAAAGCTTGTCTCCGGTATTTTTCATCATCCATCATCCCAAAATATTCAATGTAGTATTCCTTTCTGGTTCTTGCATTCAATACTGTAAAATCCGGATGTATATAATCCTGCATATTGTCAAAAAACAGGGGATACTCGTATCTGTATGGGATTGAGTATTGTTTTAGCATATTTGCAATTGTAACTTCCGAATTGGATCTTACTCGTTCATTTTTCATTGTATAAAAGTTTGTATCATAGAATGAATGGTCGTTACCGGGATTCTCTACGGCTTGCCATTTTACTGCATATTCATTATCGGAAATTTCATAAGGAATTATCAGTTTTCTTTTTTCAGTATTTATACTGTTTAGAACTTCTGCCATTATATCGGGATGTGTTTTCTCAATAAACTTGTCTATTCTGGTCAGTTCTTTTTCCAATGAACATACCAGTTTTTTTTCATACTCTTTTTGAGCCAGTTCTTTTGCAAGCTCTTTGTGGTTACAATCTATTATCTTCCCGTTAATATCATCGGAAGTCTTTCTCAAGTAGTAATACGGCTTTTTATTCACTATACAGACACGCAATGAACCTTGTGGTCTTGTTTTCAGGTTTTTCTTGGCTTTATCCAGATACTTTTTAATTTTTTTTCTTGCGATAAGAAGACTGTCGTAAATCATACGAAAATTTTATTAAGGAAAATTATATAATTCAAGTAATTCTTATCAATATAATATAAAAATCGATTATATTTTATAATAAATCAAAAGAAAAAACAAAAAATATATAATAGAGGTACTTTCAAAACTGATATTTGTGAAGACTGGATTTGAATTTGCGAAGAGAAAACCATCTTTTGATAATTGATGTAATACTTTGTGTATTATGAAATTAGCAAAAATGTGTTTTTAAACACAAAGGCAAATTCAAGATTTATGAAGGCAGTTTTGAAAGTACTTCTACACCTGATTTATTAAAGTTCGTTTTGCAAATTGCTCAAAAAAAAAGGATAATCAGTTTGCAAAAGCCTTAGAGAATTCAGCAAAGATTGTATTCTGAACTTCTTCCAGAGAACCTTTGATTGTCACCCCTGCTGCCTTGATATGCCCGCCGCCTCCAAGTCCGGAAGCTATTGCTCCGACATTTATCCGGCTGAAACTGCTTGCCCTCAGGCCGACTTCAATTGCATCTTCAACCTTGTTCGAGATTTTAAAGAATGCCACAGCTTCAACATCTTTTATTTTGAACATCTGTTCGTAGTATTCATCTGAAGCACGACTGTTATCTCCGAATACAGTACTGTCCTGTTTTTCCTCGTGAGTAACCATCAGGCGACCATCAAATAATGATTGTGTTCTGTCAATTGCCGCAGCTAAGAATTTTACTGAAGAAAAAGTTTTTCCGCCTGTTATTCTTGAGTATTCGACGGAAGGGTCTGCACCGCAACGGACTAAGTCTGCAATAATTTCAAAACATTCAGAGCTGTTTTTGCCCAGAAACTTGAAAAAACCGGAGTCCGTTGCAAAACCTCTGAAAAGAAACTGTGCGGTTTCTGTTGAAATATCCAAACTCAAAGCTTTGAAAAATCGGTAAACCAGAAGTGTCGAAGACGGACTTTCAGGAACGATGTAATGGGTATCATCCGAATTAAAACCGCTGGAATGATGATCTATTACAACTGTTGTAAATGTGTTCTCAAACAAATCCGCGTAGTTTCCCAGTCTGTCATAAGTACTGCAGTCAACTACTATTCCCACAGTATCTTTATTCTTGTAGTATTCGGGGATATCCTTGCTCAGACTGCATTCAAAGCCTTCAATCTCCGGTCTGGAAAAATTGCCCTCATTTACAAGAAGGTATTCTTTGTTCAAAGCCTTGAGCAGAAGCCCCAAAGCCATAACCGAGTTTGCACAATCTCCGTCCGGATTAAGATGACCGCAGACAACTGCTCTTTTACATTCTTTGATGACATTTATCATTTTATCCGGAATAGGAGAAAAGATGCTCATAGTCAATCCTCTGTGATAAGCTTCGGTTTAGCCTTTTTCAGAATAACATTTTTACCGATTTCTATTGTTTTGATACTTTTTTTGGAAGGAACTTCATACATAAGTTCCATCATTATATCTTCAACAATGCTTCTCAAACCTCGGGCTCCTGTTTTCTGATCATACGAAATCTGTGCAATTTCATGAATTGCATCTTTTGTGAAAACAAGGTTTACTTCATCAAGTTTCAATGTGGCAATATACTGTTTGATAATAGAGTTTTCCGGTTCAACAAGAATTCTCTCCAAGCTCGGAACATCGAGGTTGTTCAGTCCAACATGAACAGGAAGTCTTCCGATGAATTCCGGAATAAGTCCGAACTTAATTAAATCATCAGGAAGAATCTGCATATAAAGCTCTTCAAGATTCTTGTTTCTGGAATCAACAATTTCGTGACCGAATCCCATGGATGAAGTGTTGAGCCGTTTTTCGATAATTTTATCAAGACCTACAAATGCTCCGCCGCAAATAAAAAGTATGTTATTTGTGTTGATTTTAAGCATTTCCTGATTCGGATGCTTTCTTCCGCCCTGAGGAGGAACACTTGCGGTAGTACCTTCTATGATTTTCAGAAGAGCCTGTTGAACACCTTCCCCTGAAACATCTCTTGTGATTGAAACATTTTCACCTTTTTTTGCAATCTTATCTACTTCATCAAGAAAGATGATTCCGTTTTCTGCAGCCTTTATATCTCCGTCAGCTGCCTGAATCAGCTTCAGCAGAATGTTTTCAACATCTTCCCCGACATAACCTGCTTCGGTAATGGTTGTTGCATCTGCAATTGCAAAAGGCACTTTCAGTTTCTTGGCGAGAGTTCTTGCCAAAAGGGTTTTGCCCGTACCGGTCGGACCCATTATCAGAATGTTTGATTTATCAAGCTCAATATCTTGCTCACTGAGTTCTTTTGAGTACTTTATTTTCTTATAGTGATTGTAAACTGCAACGGACAGAATGCGTTTTGCTTTTTCCTGACCGATTACAAACTTATCAAGATATTCTTTCATCTCCTGAGGAGTGGGAAGGTCTTCCTCAAAAGAATCATTGTAGGATGATGATTTTCCTTCATCTTCACGGAGAAGAACCCTGCATTGTTCGATACAGTCTTTACAGATTGCAACACCGCCCGGACCGGATACAATTTTGGCCTCGGCACTTCCGCAGAACGAGCAGTATTTAGAGTTTCTCCCGAATACCATAATCACATCTCCTTTCTGTTGATGATTTTGTCAACAATGCCGTAATCCACGGCTTCATCGGAAGTCATAAAATAATCTCGTTCAATGTCCTGAGCAACCTGCTCGGCAGATTTTCCTGTGTGTTTTGACAGGTAATCAACGGAAAGTTTTTTCAGCCTTAAAATTTCCTTTGTATGGATTGCTATATCGGAAGTCTGTCCTTCGACACCGCCCCAAACCTGATGAATCATTACTCTTGCAGAAGGAAGAATAAAGCGTTTGCCATCAGCTCCTCCTGCAAGAATCAATGCTGCCATACTGGCTGCCTGACCCATACATATCGTGCAAACATCAGGACGGATATACTGCATTGTATCGTAGATGGCAAGTCCTGCAGTAACACTTCCTCCGGGTGAGTTGATATACAGACTGATTTCCTTTGCAGGATCTTCCGACTCAAGGAAAAGCATCTGTGCAACGGCAAGATCTGCAGTTTCGTCAGTAATTTCTCCGTCAAGAAAGATTATTCTTTCTTTAAGAAGTCTGCTGTAAATATCGTAAGCTCTTTCACTTACACCTGTAGTATCAACTACGGTAGGTACTAAATATGACTGAGTGTTTTTATTCATTATTCTTTTACTTCTTCAGCTTTATTCTCAGTTGAGGCTTTTTCTGTTACAGCCTTGAATTTATTGTTGCTAAGCAGGAAATCCTTTGCTTTCTGATATCTGACATCATCTTCTGCATAAATTTTGAAAGCTTCGTAATTTGGATTGTCCTTTTTAATATCTTCACCGTAATTCTTCAGTTCTTTTTCAAGTTCTTCTTCTGTTACTTCGAATTTCTGTTCTTCCTTGACCTGCTCAAGAATCAGCTGAGCTTTGAGGTTCTCGGAAACTTCATTTCTTCTTGCTGCGAAGAATTCTTCTTTTCCTCCGCCATTTGCAGAAAGGAGTTTTACAACATCTTCTTCATTCATACCGAATCGGCTGATCATATTTTTCCAATCTTGTTCAAGTTGAGCCTCAACCATACTCTTCGGAATTGCAATCTCTGTGTTCTTTGCTATTTCTTTTACAAGAGCATCGAGCATGATTCCCTTGTTTTCTTCAGCTGCTTTTTCCTCAAGCTGTTTTTTTGTAGCATTCTTCAAATCATCTACGGTCTTATACTCGTCTTTTACATCCTGTGCAAATTCATCATCAAGAGCAGGAACATCCTTATACTTGACTTCCTTGATTGCAACTCTGACTTTGATTGTCTTACCAAGGTAATCCGAACCCATTCCGCTGTCATCTCCGTATGTCTTCTCGATTACTTTTTCATCGCCCTTATTGAGCCCGATTACATCTTTGTCCAGCTTGTAGAAATTGTATGAAGACCCCACTGTGAATGTAAAATCATCACGTTTTGTGCTTTCAATATCTTTTCCTTCTGAATCGAGTTCGGCATAGTCTATAGTGACGATATCGCCGTCTGCAATTGCACTGTTTTTGGCAACAATCATTGCATTCTGCTGTCTGAGTCTTTCAATTTCTTCATTGACTTCATTTTCGGAAACTATTCTTGTATCTGCTTCAACCTCAAGTTCTGTATATTTCGGAAGTTTTACTTCAGGAACTACATCATAGACAACACTGTAAGTAATATCTTCGTTTGCCTGAAGAGGGAAGAGCTTGTCCTCGTTCTGAAGTACAGGTGTACAGTAAGGAAGCGGGCGTTCTTTTTCATTCAGGTCTTTGTATGATTCTTCAAGATTATCTTCCATAAGCTTGAATGTTGTTTCTTCTCTGATTTCATTTCCGAACTTGCTTTCAACAAGAGTTGCAGGTGCTTTACCCGGTCTGAAACCTTTGATTGTAAGTTTCTTTGCATAATCCGAAAGAGCTTTCTTGTAAGCTTCTTCGATTTTTTCTGCCTTAAGTGTAAGTGTGAGTTCTACTGAAGAGTTCTCAAGTTTCTTAAGTTCCATAATATCCTCGCTAAAAAATAATATTTGCGTGTAAACGTGCCGAAGAATAAATATATATAAATAAACGAAAAGGTTCAAGGGCGAAAATTCAAATGATGAGACAGGAAACAAAAATCCCCCGTAGAACGGGGGACTGAAGAGCAACAGACGAGATTCGAACTCGCGTGAGCCACCTTGGCAAGGTGGTGCGTAACCACTACGCTACTGTTGCATGCGAAGTAATGTATATCATTTTTCAGGAAGTTTCGCAATACTTCTCTGAAAATTATTTACCCGGATAGGTTACAACGGAGCTTACATCGTACCCTTTGAGGACTTCACGACCGTTGAGACCTGCCAATTCCATAAGGAATACAATCTTTTCTACTTTTCCGCCGAGTTTCTCAATAAGATGGCATGCAGCTTTCATCGTACCGCCGGTTGCAATGAGGTCATCAATGAGTACAACCTTCTGATTGGGTTTGACAGCATCTTTGTGAATTTCAATTGTAGCTGTTCCGTATTCGAGAGCGTAAGATTCACTTACTGTTTCTCTTGGAAGTTTTCCCGCTTTTCTTACGGGAATGAAAGGTTTATGAAGAGCATAAGCAATTGGAACACCCAAAATAAAACCTCTTGATTCTGCACCTGCAATAAGGTCGAAGTCCAAACCTTCAAGGCACTTTATCATTTCATCAATGGCAAGTTTGAGTCCGTCTGCATCTGCAAGAATACTGGTAACATCGCGGAAAATAATACCGGGTTCAGGAAAATCCGGAATACTAACTATATAATCTTCAACTTTTTTCATGGACAACCTCCTGGGAAAACACATAGATTATAAACCCTCTTTTCTGTTCCTGTAAATCATATAGCCGATAATGTATGATACAATCGTATAAATCCATATTTGCCAGCCTGATACAAAATCCGGAATATAACAGAGAGTAATGACTGCCATAAGAACCGAAGGGACAACACTTTTGCCGGGAGCTGTAAAAATGATCTGTTTGCCGTCAGACTCTTTTTTTCTTGCCTTCAGCAGAGAAGCAATATTAATCAATACGGTAACAGCCGCAAACAATGCTCCGTAATTAACCAACTTTTCGACTAATGACGGAAAACAGGAAAGAAATGCACTGATTGTTCCTATGAGTATTACATTGAAACTCCCGTTGCCGAAAATTGCAGGTACAACACCGTCTTTATTTGCAGCTTTCAGGGAAGATCCTGTTATTGAAATCAGTATGAGATTTGTTGTGAAAAGAGCCAGAACTGCAGCAATGGAAAGTACTTTTGCAAGAATCGGAACACCAGACAAAGTAGTAAAGCAAGCAGCATACATCGGGATATATGTCATTCCCGGATTGTCTGTAAGAAAGGAAACGGTTATATTGCCGAGAGTCGCAAAAATCATCAATGAATAGATCAGTGCAACTGTAATCATGGCAAATAATACCGATTTAGGAATATTTCTATCGGGATTTTTTACTTCACTTACCAGATATGTCATAGACACAATGTTTCCATATCCCAGCATTGCAGTGGGAACACATGATAAGAACGCAAATTTGCCTCCGACTCCCTGAGCAAAGAAAGGAATCATATTCTGTTTTGAGAATGTTTCCGAATGAAATGCAGTTGCTATGTAAACCATCATTGTTGCAAGCAGTAATAGAACTAAAACAGCATTGAATTTCCCGAGTTTTGTAAAGTCCAGAAGATTCAGGATTATACAAAGTGCAATACTCAATACTGCAATAGGCACCTGATAGGAAGAATCGATTCCGAATCCTGCTCCCAGATATATTCCGAAGTAAATTGAAGCAAACGCTATTGCTACGATATTTGCAAGCATACTTCCCCAATTTGACATCCAGCCTATCAGAGAATTTCCGAAAGCTTTGGCGGGAAAAGCGTAGATGCCGCCGGACATTGGAAATCTTGTTGCCAGTTCACTGCAGATGAGACCGTAAAAAAACATAATCACAGCGGCAATCAACCAAGAAACGGATGCGGCTGGACCTGCATTCAGCATTGTAAGTCCCGAGAGAGAAAAAATTGCGCTGCCGATCATACTTCCTATGATTGCCACTGTACAAGCAAATAATCCCAGACCTTTTTCTTTTTTCTTCATGGGATAAATATAGAATAATTGTTTTGATTCCTCAATGAACTCTTGAAAAAAAACTCAAAGAAGTCTATTGTGCAATCAATGTTAGGTAGTACATATGTTTTTTCATTGTGTATCCTCTGTGTTCAACATCCTGACCCCTCATGCCTGTAGGAAACAGGCTCTCAACGGACAAATACTCTTAATAAAATATTAAAGGATATGAATTTATGATTATTTTTGCTTTTGTGCTTTATTTTGCTTTAATGCTGGCTGTCGGTGTCTATTTCATGGTTAAGACAAAGGAAAAAGGAGAAAAGGAATACTTCCTTGGCGGAAGAAAAATGGGGCCTTGGGTAACAGCAATGAGTGCTCAGGCTTCCGATATGAGTGCATGGTTGCTTATGGGGCTTCCTGGGAGTATCGTTGCCTTCGGTTTCGGGCAAGCATGGATTGGAATAGGTCTTACACTCGGAACCATAGCAAACTGGGTTTTCGTAGCAGCAAGACTCAGAAGATTTTCAAAGGCTGCAAACGATTCCATTACTGTTCCTCAGTATCTTTCAAACAGATTTTTTACAACAAACCATTCTTTAAGTATTGTGTCTGCAATAGTATTTCTTATTGCATTTACGATTTATGTTGCTTCCAGCTTTGTTGCAGGTGCAACGGTATTTACAACACTTGTTCCCGAGCTGAGTGATTCAACAGCAATGTTGATTTTCTCAATCATTCTGATTGCCTACACATTTATGGGTGGATTCAATGCAGTTTGCTGGACGGACTTCTTCCAAGGATTGCTTATGTTGATTGCAATTATGGCAGTTCCTATTGCAGTTGTGTGTCTTGAAAATATCAATCCCGCAGAACTTGAAAATGTATATGAGTATCAGGGTACTGTGTATAAATTTATTCCGACATTCTTCAGTGCAAGTGCAAAGGATATCATTTCCGGTCTCGGATGGGGACTGGGATATTTCGGAATGCCTCACATCATTGTGAGATTTATGTCCATCGAAAAACCGAGTATGGCAAAAAAAGCCGCAATAGTGGGTATTATTTGGGTTGTGATTTCACTTGTTTGTGCAATTCTGATTGCTTTCCTCGGAAGAATGATTGTGGGTCAGCAGCTTCTTGAAACCGGAAATCAGAAATTGGTATTCATAGTACTTGCAGAAAGATACTTCCCTGACTTTGTTGCCGGAATTCTGATGAGTGCAATTATTGCGGCTTCAATGTCCACAGCTGATTCTCAACTTTTGGTTGCTTCTTCTGCATTTACAAGCGACATATACAAGCCTCTTATTAAAAAAAATGCTTCGGATAAGGAACTTCTTCGGGTAGGAAGAATTGTAGTACTCGGAATTGCAGTTGTTGCATACTTCATTGCTTCAAGTAAGGCTCAGGGAGCTCAGGCAATTATGAACCTTGTAGAAAATGCATGGGGAATCTTCGGTGCCGCATTCGGTCCTGTAATTCTTCTGTCACTTTTCTGGAGACGCTTTACATACAAGGGTGCTGTTGCAGGTGTTATCACCGGTGCTCTTGTTGATATTCTGTGGCTTGCTTTCCTTTCATCCACAGGTATTTATGAAATCGTTCCGGGTTTTATCCTCGGTGGACTTGCTGCAATCATTACAACAGTTCTTGATGAAGAGCCTCCTAAAGCTGCAACGGATTTATTTGATTTTGCAAGCAATAATGACTATAACGATTAAAGCATAGCATCAGCGGATCCGGTGTTTTCTGAAAATAAAGACAGACAACATTGATAATGCAAATATAATTCCGAATGTAACTGAAATCGGGTAGTATATTTGCTGAGCAATGCCCAGTTCTTTCCATAGAATGCCTAAACATTCCGGAGCAGAAACAAAATATGCTGCACTTACACTGCTCATGAATGTTGCAGGAACGGCTGAAATCAACCAGTTTCTGTTATTCTGTTTCAGATAAACACTGGCCGTCCACAATGCTATCATGGCTAGAGTCTGGTTTGACCATGAGAAATATCTCCATACCTTGCTGTAATCCATATAGCTTATTGCAGCACCTGCTGATAATACAGGGAGTGTTAAGAGCATTCTTTTTTTCCAATTACTCTGGTCAAGTTTAAACCAATCTGCCAATGTAAGTCTTGCAGAGCGGTATGCTGTGTCTCCTGAAGAAATCGGACAGATGATTACACCCAACATTGCAAGCAGACAGCCTAATTTGCCCATTGTGGTTTGGCAGATGAAATATACTACTGCAGAACATCCTGCACCGCTGTCCAACAAGGCTTGAGTACTTTCATAACAGGTTACACCGGCAGCCGCCCATATCAATGCAATGATTCCTTCGGAGGCCATTGCTCCTGCAAAAACTTGCCTTCCCATTTTTTCGGATTTTATACATCTCGCCATCATGGGAGATTGAGTTGCATGAAAACCGGATACTGCTCCACAAGCAACCGTAATGAACATAAAAGGCCATAAGCTTGTATTCAACGGATGCATATTATAAAAATTGTTCCATAGCTCGGGCATTGTGAACTTCCCCGAAAAGAGAATGGAACCTGATACTCCCAAAGCCATGAAAATCAAGCATAAACCGAATACCGGATAGATCTTTCCGATAACCTTATCTATCGGAACGAAGGTTGCTATGAAATAGTAGATGATAAGAACCCAAAGCCAGAAAGTCTGGTTATACTTTTCCGGTGACAGAAGTGCAAGAAGTCCTGCAGGACCTGTTGTAAATACAACACCGCACATAACCAAAAGCACTACGGAAAATACCCTCATAATCTGAAGCATTTTATTCCCCAGATATTTCCCGGTCAGTTCGGAAATGCTTGAACCGCGATTTCTTTCTGAAAGCATTCCGCACATATAATCGTGGACACATCCGGCAAATATACACCCGAACACTATCCAAAGATATACAATCGGTCCGAAAACAGCACCGGACAATGCTCCGAAAATAGGACCTGTGCCTGCAATATTCAGAAGTTGAATCAGATACACCTTCCAGAGCGGCATAGGAATATAGTCAACACCGTCGTTTATTTCAACAGCCGGAGTGAGTCTGTCGTCTGGGGCAAATGTTTTATCAATGTATTTTCCGTAGAAAATATAGCCGAATACCAATACTGTTACACAAAGTAGAAAGCTGTACATGACACACCCTAAATCATTGTTATTGAGGTACTTTCAAAACTGCCTTCACAAATATCAGTTTTGAAAGTACCTCTATTGTTTTATTTTTACAGGCAATTCCGACCGGCAGAATAATTCCTGAAAGTTTTTCCTGATGTCATATTATTCTATAGATACCTGCGTTTTTCAATCCGATGTTTCTGTGTCAATATTATCTGTTGTGTTTCAGAATGTATGGATAGAAAATATGAAGAGAGGAAAAAATAAATCGGGAGGCTTGTATGAAATACTGGGAACTTGAAACACCTTGTTTACTGGTTGACAGAGAGAGAATGCTGAAGAATCTTAAGGATATGCAGGAGTATGCAAATGAGAACAATTGTTCTTTGAGACCTCATTCCAAAACTCATAAATCACCTTACATTGCAAAGTTTTCCGTTGAAATCGGAGCAAAAGGGATTGCCGTAGCAAAGACCGAAGAAGCCGATGTTATGGTCAATAACGGTATTGATGATGTCTTTATTGCCAATCAGATTGTAGATCCTGTTAAATTGGCAAAGATAAAAGAATTGAACAAAAAAGCCGATGTTTCATTCGGTTTGGACAATTCTGAAGTTGTTTCCGTAATTGAAGATACTTTCAAAGACTCTGATAAAAAAGCTCAAGTTCTGATAGAGATTGAAGTTGGAGAAGTTCGCTCCGGAATAATAGAAGAAGATAAGTTTCTGCATCTTCTGGAGGCTTTGAAAAAAGCAGAACATGTGTATTTGAAAGGATTGTTCTCTCATGACGGAAACACTTACTCGGCTGCAACGGTTGAAGAGTGTTTCAGAATTTCAGCAGAAGCGCAAAAACGTACTCTGTATTTTGCCGAACTTGCCAGAAAAAACGGTTTTGATTGCCCTGTAATCAGTTACGGTGCAACTCCTACTTTCATGAATCATGTTCCCATACTCAAGGGAATCACGGAACTGAGACCGGGAACTTATGTTTATATGGATGTATCGCAGGGAAATGCCTGTGGAACACTTGAAAGATGTGCTGCTACGGTTTTGACATCAGTTGTCAGCAAACCTACTGACGAAAGAGTGATTCTGGATGCAGGTGCAAAAGCTCTGACCATGCAGGAAAGAACTGTGGGAATCTGTAATTCGAAAGGTAAAGGAAATCTGTATTCCGATCCTGAAATAAGAATATCCAGAATGTTTGACGAACATGCGATTATCAACAGTACAGAATTCAGCCGAAGCGTAAAAATAGGGGACAAAATAAGAATTATTCCGGTCCACATTTGTCCTGTCGTTAATCTTTATGACTCATTCTACCTGATTTCAGGGGATGAAGTTATCGGAGAAATACCGATTTTGTGCAGAGGAAAAATCAGATAGTAACAACCTGTTTGAAGTATGCATACAAAAGATTTCCACAAAAGATTTCCACACACGAAAAAAGTTGAAGAAAATCATAGGGTCGTCTAAAATTAAAAAATCATTAAACTACCTGAGTTTCGAACGAAACGCTCAAAAATAGTGTTAGTTCAGACTTTTAAACATCCCAATTCATAATTCTTTTAACTTGAGAATCAGTCAAAAAGTAGTTAGTCAAAGGTAAATCAGTAGCCTTGGTAAGATCACAGATGAACTTGTTTTTAGCAGTAATGTTAACGGATTTGTTTTCGCCTTTGACAATCTCAAACTCTTTGAAGAATTTGCAGATTTCTTCAGATGAATACTGATTATCAAGAATCTTGAACTGGAAAATCCTCTGCAACAGAACTGAAAGATAACAGATAAGGAAGTGTCCTTTGATAGTTTCTTCTTTCTGCAAGAAAACAGGTCTTGCATAAAGGTTCAATTTTTACTTTAGGATTGTTGGTTTGTGCGTCTGCTGTTGAAGGTCCGAAGTTTTGGAAGAATCCTGAAAGAATTACCTCATTCTGTGCCCGGATGGCAGAAGGATTGATTGAAAACGATTTGAAAAAAGAAAAATCGGAAAAAACAAATGGTGAAAAACTGTATGCACAATTGGGTATTTCCGGAATAAGGGGTGAAATTGAAAACGGGCTTCCTGCTGTCAGGGAAGGGCTGACAGTTCTGGAAAATAAGATTGCCGAAGGAAAAAACTATGATGAGGCATCATATTATACAATTCTCAAAATAATATCTCAGATCCGAGATACCTGTCTTATTTCACGCGGTGGCCTGGATGAAGAAAAAAAAGTCAGAAAAATGGCTTCTGAAATCCTTGAAATAGGAACAGATGTTCAAGACAATATCATTAAAATGGATAAATACTTCATAGAGAAGAATCTGTCTCCCGGTGGGGATGCAGATTTGCTTTCTGCTTGTTGGTTTCTTCATTTTTTAAAGGAAGAAGTGTAATAATGGGAAAAACTGTTAAGGGTGATTTTTCAAAAGGTAGTATCCCTAAAAGTATATTGAAGCTTTCAATCCCCATACTGTTTGCAGAATTCGTTCATATTACTTACAACATTGTTGACAGAATTTTCATAGGACATATTCCTGAATCCGGAACACTGGCTCTCTCCGGAGTAGGAGTCGTTTTCCCTTTGATTTCATTCATAAATGCATTTGCTTCCCTTGCATCAACCGGCGGGGCACCGCTTTGTTCAATCGCAAGGGGTGAAGGTAATTCGGAAAAAGCAAAAAATATTTTGGAAACTTCTTTTTCTTTGTTGCTGACGCTCGGTATCGTTCTTTCCGTTCTGCTCTATGCTCTGATGCCGGTTCTTCTGAGATGGATGGGTGCTGATGATTTAATATATCCTTATGCAAAAGATTACTTTTCCATCTACCTTCTGGGTACTGTGTTTGTTCTTGTTTCATTGGGTGCAAATTCTTTTATAAACATTCAAGGTGATGCAGTCATAGGAATGCTTACCGTTATGATCGGGGCAGTTCTTAATATACTGCTGGACCCGCTTTTCATCTTTGTTTTTAATATGGGAGTGCGGGGTGCTGCTATTGCAACTGTTGTTTCGCAGTTTTTTTCTGCAGTTTGGGTGATACGCTATCTTGTTTCTCCGAAAACGGAATTAAGGGTAAAACAGCTTCATATTGATTTGCAGATTCTGCATCAGATTGTAAAACTGGGTATCAGCGGTTTTATGTTCAAAATGACTAATTCCATAACTCAGGCTCTTGCAAATATTACTCTGCGTCTGTTCGGCGGACCTCTCGGGACTCTTTATATCGGTGCAATGTCTATTATCAATTCCACAAGAGAGGTTGTTTCGCTTCCCAATACCGCAATTGCTTCCGGGTTTCAGCCGGTCGTAAGTTATAATTTCGGGAGTAACAATAACACCCGTGTGAAAAAAAGCATCATTTGCTTTGTAATGATGGTTTTCTGTTACTCTTTGGTTGCATGGTTTTTGATTATGGCTTTCCCAAGGTTGTTCATCTCGTTGTTTTCACCTGATGAAGAATTGATAAAGATTACGGTTCCCTGTTTCAGATTATTCTTCGGAGCTTTCATCTTCATGGCATTCCAGACAAGCGGTCAGAATACCTATGTTGCACTTAACTGTCCTAAAAGAGCGGTTTTCTTCTCACTTTTCAGGAAAGTCATACTTGTTGCTCCTCTGACATTGATTCTTCCCAGAGTAGGCATGGGAGTCAAAGGTGTTTTTGTTGCTGAACTGATTTCACAGTTTTTTGGTGGAGTCTGCTGTTTTACAACTATGTACTTCAGTGTTTTCCGAAAGGTCAGAAATGCTCCGGACGGAGCGAGAGCTGTTATTTGAAAGGAATGAGTTATGTCTGATTTTTATGTCAGTTCAATAAAACCGGACGATTACAAGACCCTGTCAATTGTGGATGAAATTCTTGCCGGTCAGGACTTGAAACGGGATAACGGTCTTGACACTGTTGCAGTTGTGAGAAACTCAGATGATGAAATAATTGCAACCGGGTCGGCATTGGGCAACACTTTCAGATGTTTTGCCGTAAGAGAAGAATACAAGGGAGCTGGTCTTCTCAATCTTCTTGTAACCTATCTGATGGATATTCAAATAAAAGCCGGAAACAGTTTGGTGTTTCTTTATACTAAACCTTCATCAGCACATTTTTTTGAAAGCCTCGGGTTTTATGAAATAGTCCGAGTTGACGGTAAACTGGTTTTTATGGAAAACCGGAGGGGTCACTTTGACAAATACATATCGGAGATGTGTAAAAAATATCCGGGGAAAAGAGTCGGTGCCATTGTAATGAATGCAAATCCATTTACAAAAGGACACCGTTTCCTGATTGAACAAGCCTTAAAGGATTGTGATTTTCTGCATCTGTTTCTTGTTTCGGAAGAAAAATCAGACCTTGAGTGCAGAGTAAGAAAGGAGCTTGTTCTGAGGGGTGTATCCGACCTTGATAATATAATAATTCACGACAGTGGTCCGTACATAATCAGTAATGCAACATTTCCCAGTTATTTTCTCAAAAATGAAGAAGACATTATGAATGTCCATGCTTCTCTGGATGTCTCTGTTTTTGCAAAAATTGCCGAAGCGGTGGGTATTAATGTAAGATATGCCGGCTCTGAACCCTTCAGTCGTAAAACTGCAATATACAACGATGTTATGACCCGAAAGTTGCCTGAAAACAACATAGAATTCGTTGTTTTCAACAGATTGGAAAACAATGGGAAACCTATCAGTGCTTCAGATGCACGGGATTACATAAGAAATAAAGATTTTAAAAAGCTAGAGGAAATAGTTGTGCTTTCTACACTTGATTATTTCTTGAATGAGTTCCCATAACCGGCAGCATCCTATTATTGCTACTTTACTTTGACTTAGCATAGAATCTCGTTCATAATGAAACAAACACATAATTTTATGGGAGATTGCTATGAAAAAAGTATTAGTTGTTGCTCTTGTGCTTATTTCTGCTTTTGTATTGTTTGCACAAGGCTCATCCGAGAGTGGAAAGACGGAACTCAATGTCATTATTTCACAGTACGGAAACTACACACAGGATTGGTGGCCTGTATTTGAAAAGAATTTTGAAGCTGCTAACCCTGATATCGACCTCAACATCGAAATTGTATCTTGGAATGACCTTTATACAGTAGTCGGAACAAGAATTTCAACAAATCAGCAGCCGGATATTCTGAACATTGATACATTTGCTGATTATGTTGCGGATGACCTTCTTGTTCCTGCAGAGAAGTACACTTCAAGTGCTGTAAAAAACAAGATTTTCCCTGGGTTCTGGACGGCGAATGAAATGGACGGAACTGTTTGGGCTCTTCCGATTCTTGCTTCTGCAAGAGCTCTCTTCTACAACAAAGACATCCTGAAGGCTGCCGGAGTTGCTGAAGCTCCAAAAACTTGGGATGACATTCTTTCAGCTTGTGCAAAGATTAAGAAATATGATTCAAAGATTGTTCCTTGGTCTCTGGACATTTCAACAGACGAAGGTCAGGCAGCATTCTCATATTATTCATGGAACAACGGCGGCGGTTTCACAGATGCAAACGGCAATTGGGCAATTAACAGCAGTGAAAATATCGAAGCAGTTGAATTCATGAAGAAAATCATTGACAACGGCTACACAGTATCCAATCCCTATACTGAAACCCGTTATCCTCAACAGGATGCTTTTGCTGCAGGTTCACTTGCTATGATGATTGGACCTTGCAACCTCTATGATATTGCTTCCGGAGTCAACTTCGGAGTTGCTTCACTTCCTGTAAACAAGGGAAACAGTTCCGTCAACATGGGTGTATGTGACAGACTTATGGTATTCAAGAAAGATGTTAAGGATGAGGCAAAGCGGCTCGCTGCTGTATCAAAGTTCTTTGATGCCTTCTATGATGAAAAGACTTATGCCGAGTATATGGTATTTGAAGGATTCCTTCCTGTAACATCAGATGCAGCTGCTCTTCTTGCAAAGAATGCAGAACAGTTTGAAAAGGGCGGAAATGCAGGAAAGGGAAACAGCAAATACTTTGCTGACTTCAATGAAATTCTTGCTTCATGCAATTTCTATCCTACGGCAAAAACCGAGTGGAATGATGTTAAGCAGGGAGTTATCAAGGCAGAACAGGAAGCTTGTCTCGGACAGGTAACTGCAAAAGCTGCACTTGATGCACTTCAGAAACAGCTTGTAAAGTAATCAGTGCTGTTGTTTGTAATTCAGATTCAGTCATGGGCTGTCGGTTTCAGGCATCCCATGATTTTTTTAGGAAAAGGAAATGAAACAGATTTGTAGGAAGAATGATAATTCTGCTTATTTTTGGCTGATTCCGAGCCTTGTTCTGACAGTTGTGATGATTGCAATTCCGATTTTTACCGTTTTCAAGATGTCGATGGTTGAAATTTCGAAGTCGGGAATCTTAAAGCAATTCAACAATTTTGAAAACTTCAAAAGGATATTCTGTGAGAGTGCTTTCAGAAAAACACTTTCAAATACGCTGATTTGGACAATATCCGTTGTAGGTATTTCCACCATACTCGGAATTATTATAGGTTTGGTACTTAATATTGAATTCAAATGCAGAAAGTTTATGCGAGCTTTGGTTGTATTTCCTTGGGCTACATCGCTTATCATTCAAGCCTTGATGTGGAAATATATCATTAATGCCGATTATGGCTCACTTAATGTAATTCTATGTAAGCTGGGCATTATTTCTTCATATAAAAACTGGACGCCTACGGCTTCCGCATTCTTTGTTTGGGAGTGCTGGGTAGGAATCTTTGTTACAGTTCCTTTTGTTACTTTCTGTGTTCTTTCAGGATTGCAGAGTATAGGAAAAGAGTATTATGAATCAGCTGATGTTGATGGCGCTTCTTCATTCAGAAAATTCTTCAGTATTACACTTCCTCTTCTCAAAAAAAATCTGACTGTTTCAACGGTGTTGAACATAATCTATGTATTCAATTCTTTCCCGATTATTTGGACAATAACCAAAGGGGATCCTGCTGACCAAACCCATACAATAGCTACATACATCTACGATTTGGCTTTCTACAACAGAAAATCGGGCGAGGCGGCCGCAGTTTCTGTCATAGGATTTGTCATCCTGTGTATTTTTGCAGGTACTTATATGATTTTCACCTTGAAATCGGAAAAGGAGGAGTTATGAGCAATTCGCCGGATAAAAGTCCTATGAAAAAAACAGCTCTTTTTGTATTCTGCATGGTTCTTGCAATTATTATCCTTTTTCCGTATTTTGTAATGCTCACAACTGCTGCAAAACCTACAGAAGAACTATATGCAAGAGATATGACTGTTCTTCCGAAAAACTGGCAAATGTCAAATTTCATCGATATATGGCAGAAAGCACCAATCGGAAAATTCTTTATGAATTCCGTAATAGTTGCAGGTGGCTCTACAATTCTTGCAATTTTCTGCGGAATCCCTGCCGCCTATGCTCTTGCCAGAATGAAATTCAAAGGTAAGATGATTTTTCTCGGTTTTGTAATCATGAGTCAGATGTTTGCACCTGTAGTATTGCTTCCGGGAATTTACAAACTTATGGTAAACCTCAAGGCTACGGACAGTCTTATTGGTCTTATCCTGTTGAACGGAGCATTCAATCAGGCTTTTGCAATTTGGCTGTTAAGAGGTACATTTCTTTCAATCAGTCCTGAAATGGAGCAGGCGGCAACTATCGACGGATGTACTAAAATACAGGCAATGTTCCGTATTCTGTTGCCGATGGCAGCTCCGGGAATCGTTACTGCTCTGATTTTTATTTTCATCAATGCTTGGAATGAATACACTTTGGCTATGACTTTGGTTTCAACGGAAATGGTTAAACCGATTACAGTGGGTATCAATGTTTTCTATGGTTACAATATGATTCAGTGGCAGTATTTGTTTGCTACATCCATTTTTGCGACTATTCCTGTCCTTATTCTGTTCATGATGATTGAAAAACACCTTGTTTCAGGTCTTACTGCAGGAGGAGTTAAAGGCTGATATGAAGGATGTTATTGAAGCCTTCGGCTTGAGATCTTCTCCCGAGCAGTGTTGTCCTTTCGGAAACGGACATATCAACGATACATTGCTTCTGAAAAGTGACGGCGTAATCCTTCAGAGAATAAATACAGAAGTTTTCCCGAATGTTCCGAAGCTTATGGAAAACCTTACCGGTATTACCTCATTTTTGAAGAAAAAGATTGTTTGCAGAGGAGGCAACCCCGAGCGGGAAACAATTACTTTTCTTCCTACGAGGGAAGGATTATTTTTTCATAAGACAGAAGATGGCTCTTATTGGAGGGCAATGAATTATATTAAAGAGTCTGTAAGTTATGAAAAAGCAGAAAGTGCTTTTTCCTTTGAAGCTGCCGGAAGATGTTTCGGGCAGTTTCTGCAAGACCTTTGGGACTATCCGGTAAGCAGTCTGTATGAGATAATTCCCGGATTCCATAATACCAAGTTAAGATTATCTCAATTTGTTCAGTCCTGTGAATCAGACAATGCCAAGAGGGCAGCAGGTGTAAAATATGAAATTGCATTTCTGCTTGAAAGAAAGAATTATGCAGGTATTCTTGATTCTTTCAATCTTCCTGTTAGGGTTAGTCATAACGATACGAAACTGAACAACATTCTTTTTGATAGAAAAACAAATCGTGGAATATGTGTTATCGACCTTGATACCGTAATGCCGGGTTTTGCGGCATATGATTTCGGAGATGCTTTAAGAACCGGAGCTTGCACTGCTCGGGAAGATGAAAAAGAGCTTTCAAGGGTTCATTTCGACTTCGATTTGTATAATGCTTTCCGTTGTGGTTTTACTTCTTCTGCAAATCTTTCGGACAACGAACTGAAAACTCTCCCGTACGGGGCAATTGTAATAACCTATGAGCAGGCACTGAGATTTCTTGCAGACTATCTTAATGGTGATATTTATTATAAAACAGCCTATCCCGAGCATAATCTTGTCAGAACAAGAACTCAAATAGCACTGCTTTCCGATATGGAAAAGAAACTGAATATTCAATAACATTGTACCAAAAGGGGCGAAAGGAAATATGGATATTCTGATGATATCTTTCAGAGCGATTCTTCCGGTTTTTGTTTTTATGTCAATCGGTTATTTCCTGAAGAAAATACGGTTTTTCAAAGACGGAACTGTCTCCGACCTAAACAAAACAGTGTTTAAGATTCTTTTGCCCATATTCTGTTTTTCAAGTGTATGTGATGCGGATTTCAGAAACAGTATTGACGGCTTCGCCATCATATTCATTTTGGCTGTTATCTTTGCAGTATTTCTTGTCAGTTGGTTTGTCTTTTCCCGTACGGAAAAAGACAGAACCCGCATTCCTGTTCTGATTCAGGGTTTTTCCAAGTGTAATTTTGCCATTATGGGAGCACAGGTGGGGATGTCAATCTACGGTCAGGATATTGGAATGATTGCAGTTCTTGTTCCGTTCGTTGTAATGATTAATAACATTCTTGCCGTTTTTATTTTTGAATATTACAGGGGCAATATACCGTCAGTAAAAACAATAGCAGTCAATATCATCAAAAATCCGCTCAATTTGGGTACATTATTGGGTTTACTGATAAAATTCTCCGGTATTGTAATACCTGATATCATTTATAACGATGTGCTGAAAAACCTTGCAGGAATGACTTCTCCTGTTTCCTTGATTGCACTTGGCGCCACATTTGAGTTTTCCAATTTTGCCAAGTATAAAAAACAGCTTGTCGGCTTTTTGGTTGCGCGTCACTTTGTTCTTCCTGCAATGCTTATCCCTTTGGGAATTTTATTCGGTTTAAGACGGACTTCACTGGCAGCTTTGGTTTTGTTTGCAGCGGGTCCGAATGCAGTAAATTCTTATCCTACGGCAGTTTATATGGGCGGTGATGGAGATCTCGCAAATGAAATAGTCGTTCTGACTTCTGTTTTGTGCATTATTTCAATGTTCCTTTCTTTCCTTGCGGTAGGAATGACTGTGGGCTTTTATTGATATTTCCGAAAAAGTTCTATACTGCAAACACTTTACGACAAAAACAGTGTTTTCATTGTCTCCAGCTGTGTTATCATTGAATGATGATAAAACTGATTATAGAAAACAAAGAGTATTCTTTTGAGGGGTTCCCCAAAGTATCTGACTGTTTGAAAAAGGCCGGTTTGACTATTTCCGGTACATATTCTGAAAATCCGTTTGTCGGTGCATTTTACAATTCAAGAGCAGTCTCGTTGACTTCTTCAGTCCAATCCTCCGGAAAACTGGAAGCAATCAGAGTTTTTGATTCTGTCGGAAGAAGAATTTACAGACACAGTATCTGCTATCTTCTTTGCTACTCGGCAAAGCTTGTTTATCCTAATCGCAGACTGGTAATAGGACACTCTTTGGGTGACGGGTTTTTCTTTTCTTTTTCAGATGACAAGGAATTTGATATTTCTCTGATTTCTTCAAAAATGGATAATCTTTGTAAGGAAAAACTTCCCATAGAAAAAAAATCTGTACCTTTTGAACAAGCGTATTCTTACTTTAAAGACAATAACTTTTTTGAAACTGCAAAACTCCTTTCTTTAAAAAACGATCCGGAAGTTGAAGTGTATTGCATAAATGACTACATGGATGTTGCTTATGAGCCGATAGTACACAATACGGGGATTCTAAGTACATGGGAATTGCGACCATACGGAAACGGTATGTTGCTTCGATATCCTGTATCTTCAGATACTTTGCATATTGCACCTGCTTTCAGAGATAACAAAAATCTGTTTGCGATTTTTGAAGAGTCCAAAAGATGGGGGAAAATACTGGGGGTTTCTTCTGTGGGTGAAATGAACAGAAAAATATCGAATGGTTCCGTTGACTCCTATGTAAGACTCTGTGAGTGTCTTCAAAGAAGAAAAATTGATTCAATAGCAGATATGATATCGGAGAAAGGTGCAAAGGCTGTCTTTGTTGCAGGTCCTTCTTCTTCGGGAAAAACAACTTTTGCAAAAAAGCTTTGCGAACAGCTGAGTATGTTGGGTTTCAAAACAATCAGAATCTCTCTTGATGATTATTACAGACACAGAACTGAACTGCCGTTAAATTCTAAAGGAGAACCCGATTACGAGTGTCTTGAAGCCTTGAGGTTTGATCTTTTCAAACAGAACATTACAGATATTTTCAGCGGCAAGGAAGTGTTTCTGCCGGAATGGAATTTTGCAAAACAGCAGCAGACTTTCAGAAAAGAAGCAGTAGAACTGACCGGGAATACTAAATTCGTCATAGAAGGCATCCATGGTCTCAATCCAAGATTTACGGATACAGTGTCTGAAAAAGAGCGTTTCTCTGTTTATATTTCTGCACTTACTCAACTTAATCTTGATGATCACAACAGAGTTTCTACAACAGACAACAGAATAATAAGAAGAATTGTCAGAGATTACAGAACTAGGGGAGTTCAAGCTCTTGAAACTCTGCAGATGTGGTCTGATGTGGAAAAAGGTGAGAGAATACACATCTTCCCATTCCAAAATAATGCAGATGTTATGTTCAACAGTGCCTTGGATTATGAGCTGGGAGTGCTTTCAGCTTATGTTACCCCGCTTTTAATGGAAGTAGGACCCAATAACGAACAGGCATACTCAATGGCAAGGAGACTTCTCCGTTTCCTGAATAATTTCTATTCGATTTCTGAAACCTTTGTTCCAAGCGATTCCATTCTCAGAGAATTCATCGGTCATAGTGATTATGAATGAATTTCATAGGCAGAGGAAATATTATGCAGAATACAACAGTTTGTCCCAATGAAGAACTCAGAAACAGAACAATAGATTTTTTGAAATTTGTTTTTAAACGCAAAGGCAAATTCAAGATTTATGAAGGCAGTTTTGAATGTCCCTCTATGTCTATCTTATTCATCCTATTGTAAAGAGTATTATGTGGCTGTTTGATATCGGATCAATTGTCAGAACTTGTGCGACATTATTGATTGCGGTATCACTCAGTTTCCTCATCACAGAAAAAACTTAAGTCATTTATATGAATGATATCCCGGATAATTTTTCAGGAATCCGTATTTTATTCCGGGTAGCAAACTGTTTTCATCATCAGCTTTTACAATAACAGAGAAATTATTGATTATTTCCTCTGTGGTTAAGTTGTGACTGACAAAATACTCCAGCTCTATATAATTGTCGGAGTTCCGGAAAAGCTTTTCTTCTGTTTCTCCGTATTTAATTGTGTAATTAGACGGGCGCAAACTTCTCAAACCGTTTTCATCACGCCCCTGCAGTACATACAAAGTATCGTTGTTTTTTCTGGCTTTTGAGTAGTTGTAATTAAGATAATCCTTCTGGTATATTGCAAGTTCTGCAATAAGCCCTCCGCCGTCGGTTACTTTACGATCTGCACGATTGAAACAGACGACCAATTCCAAACTTGCAAACTCAGTACAGAAATTGAAATCGCCTGTTGAATCCATAAATCCCGCAGATGGTCCCTTCCCGTATCGGTGAACCAGAACATTTGAGATTGCTGTTACTTTTCCAGGTCCCTGAGTTTGGGTTCCTTCCGGTACAGTATCTTTCGCCCACTTTCCTTTCGGCCCGGCTAGCCAACCGTACCCTGTTGAATAATCATATTCATTTACAAAGACACCGTTTTCGATTTTGTTAATCATTCCGAGGACACCTGTTACATAATCATGTAAACCCCAGGCATCTATTGCAGCACGGATTACATCCAATGCGGATGCAGAGCAAACCCATACATCTATTCCGTTTTTATCGAGAGCTTTCATCAACTCCCTTACATTGTCTGTTACTTGAATTCCGTTTTTAAACTTGTAGCTCACAGGTCCGACAAGGGATTCCACAGTTGTCGGAGAATTCCACTGTTCTTCGTATGTTTCCGTTTTCGAATAGAAACTATGTGAAGCAAAGGCAAGATCATATACTTCCTGTTCGGTCATGCCTGTGAACCAGTATGTAATCCAAGGATATGCAACATCGGCGGATTCATTGTCAAAAATAAGATCATACATTGCTCTCATCTTTGTTGCAAATTCTTTCCACATAGGTTCCTGTTGTATTTTAACAACAGTTCTTTCATCCAAGCCGGCTGCCGTTATTTCATATCTCTGATAGAGATCCGAATATGCTTTTGTTATGTCAGTTATCCAATCATTGTAAGAACCTTTTCCGTATCCTAAGTCAGAGAGATCCTGATTCAGATTGCTGAGTTGAGTTTTAAGTACAACGGGTAATTCTTCAGGACTGATTGCAAATGCCATATGTTTAAGCTGATATATTGCAAGCTGTTCTTCAACATCGAAGATTGCAGATGTATTGTCAAAATCAAAAACTGCGTATTTTCCATCGTTTTCAGATGTATTACTTAAAAAATCGTTTATTGAAGTTTTCACATCATCTGCCCAGTTTTCGTGATTTACATTTATGGCTGTTGTTGAACAGCATGAAAAAGAAAACAGTACAGCTAAAACCAGCATTATTTTAAATACAGTCAAATATTTTTTCATAAAGATTCTCATTTAGGATTCCTGATACTCCAAAAATATTATCTTATAGTCCCTCTGTAAAATCAATGATTATGGAAATCGCAAAAATCACAGTCTGCATTGTCTTCTCCGCCATCCCATTCACCGCAGTTGTCACAGTATTCCCAATCTTCTGGAGCTTGGCTGTCTATCAGAGTTTTGTTTGTGCCAAACAGAGAATTGCTTTCAATTGTAATTGTTTCTCTTCCAAGTTCATCTTCCTTTATCGTTCCGATCTTTTTCCCGTCTTTTACCAGAATCGGAATGCCTAACCAATCGGTGTCTGCTTCACCGATAGATTTACCAAATTCATCATAGTAAGTTTTCTTGCCCCAGAAATCAGTTTTAACAGTGAATGAGCCAATTTCAAAAATATAAATCAGCTGCATAAATATACAAAATAAGGGCAACATTTCTGTCGCCCTCAAAGATAGTTGTTGTTAGAAATCAGAACGAACGTATTGGAACAACATAGGCTGTATGACCACCAGATTTA
>JAZLEZ010000027.1:0-3398 GCA_045615505.1 Sphaerochaetaceae bacterium
GTTGCCGAACCTGATATCAGACTCCCAGACGCCGTAGAGTGTACGCGGATTTGTTACGTTTTCTGCCTTGTCAGAGACCTTCTTGAATTCAAGGTAATTAGGGAACATATCACATGTCATGGTCTTTCCGGTGATTTCATAACCGTAGACGTCTCCGTTAACAACCAGAATGTCACCGTTTACAGAGCAATCATAGATTTCAACATCATCCAGCTCGTTATCATAGAAGTATTCAACTGCAAGAACACCGTCCGTAATGGTGAGATTGACTGTTTCAGAGTCATCAGTTGCGCTCCAGACTCCCTTAAGCCCGGTATTCTTTGAAGAAGGCTTAGTTTCCTTTACGGCAACTCCCATGGCTGCCATTGTCTCTTCATCTATGACACTTTCTGCAATTTTACCGGATACAAGTTTCTTACATACAGCTGCAATCTGTGACTTAAAAGCAGAAGGATCCGGAGTATCCCATGTAACTGATGTTGTTCCAGCGTAGACACTCATTGATGCAGGTGGCTGCGGTCCCTTGACCGTTGAACCGGAGTAAAGACACTTACCGGTTTCAATACTGTACAGGGAAATGTAACCGGTTCCGTAATTGACATTGCACTTTCCTCCGCTCTGGTAATCATAGGTCTGATAGAACACCGGTGCAGCTTCTTCAGCTACAATCAGAAAACCTGCATCTTCAAGTGATGTTGCCCTGTACTGATCCGGAACATACTGGTTGAAGAAACCTTTTTCATCAAGTTCACTGTAGAATAGAATCTTATTTCCGCTTGTACTTATCTTTGAACCGCCTTCAACGGGCCACAAGGCATCTTCAAGATCAAAGGTATTGTTGTTTACAGATGCAGTTGCATTTTCAATGCTGTAATCATCTGTTGTAAGATAGATTCCGCCTACCGTACCTGCAAAATAACTTGTTGTGGAACATGACACCAGAACAACAAGAGTTGCAAGAATGAAAATAAATGAAAAACTTTTCTTCATGGTTTTCTCCGTATATATGTAATTATCGATCTCATACTATTTCATCAATGTATTATGATATTGATAGCCCGCTGTGTCTATACCGTAATCTCCCGCAACATTATCAAAACCTCTCAAAGTGAACCTTGCCCCCCCCGAATTTAATATGATACTATAAAAATGAATCTTGGAGGTTTTGGAGGCCTGGATAGCATTATGAAGAAATTGATTTCGGTTTTGATGAGTTTGATAGTTGTATGTATTCTTATTGTTTCATGTGGAGCTGATGTAATGGATTCCTTGTTCGTTGATGTTTATTCATTTAACGAAGAATCGAAGACCTTAGTGAAATCCGGTACAGGAGAGGTAATCGAGGCTCCTTTTATTGCAGTTGAATCAAAAAAAGGCGTATACAAACTGGTATCAAAAAGACAAAGTGGGGAATCTTTTTCTTTTGAAGAAATAAAAGCTGAAAACTTTCTTATTGTTACAGCGGGTGGAGTATTGTCAATTGATGCTCCAAATGCAGTTGTTGACCATTTCGGAAAATCAAATTCAGTTGTAGTAAAAAGTATAGCAAGTGATTCTTATCACTGTAATGCTGAAGTTTCTGAATCTTTGTCTGTTGGGGCTGGACATGTGGTATTAAACATTGCAGTGCCTAATGTCGAAATTAAAGCAACAAATGATATTTCAATAGAAATCGTAGAAAATGTAGAAGTTGAGCAGATTAAGATTGAAGAATCTGAAAGTTCAAATCCAAACCTTGAAATTAAGATCACTGGCATAGGTGAAGCAAAGAAGATTGAAGTAAACACACCTGTTGTAATTGATACAAAAGCTGAAAAAGTAGAAATTAAAAAGGCAGTTGAAGTTGAATTTTCTGATAGTGCAAAAGTTGGTGACGTAGCCGTTTCTGTTGAAAAGTCAGATGTTGAGAACCTGGTAATTAGAATTGGAGATGCTGCGGAAATACAGGGTATATCAGCACCTGAAGAAATTAAAACAGATATCCAAGAAAAAGTAGTTGATTCTTCCGGAGAAAGAAAAGAAGTACATAATCACACACTCTCAAAAGAATCTATAGAAATTGAAGGGAAGTGGTATGAAAAAACTTTTTGTACGGATTCTGGCTGTGATTATCAATTTAAAATTGAAATAGAAACGCCAAGTTTTGAAGATATTTTCTTTCAAAAGTATCCGAATGCGGTTTGCAGAATTGGAGACGTGGGGTACGATTATCCTTTTAATTATACTTTGAAGAATAAAGGCTATACCAATTCTGCTTTCTCAGCTGCGAAAGACGGTGATACCATAGTAATGTTGAAAGATTTTGACTTACTTACAGATATTGATTCCTCTGCATCGGACAGAAGCAATGACAAAACAAATAATACAAAAGTCACAATTGATTTGAACGGTTATGCCGTAAAATACAAAAGCCAGATTCAACTGACCCAGGGAGATTACACATTTACGGATACATCTGATACTAAATTAGGCAGAGTTGACTCAACTGTTTCTTTATATGGATTGCAGGATGAACAACACATAGTCAGATGTAGTATTGAGGATGGTAGCTTTAAAAAAGTTCAGACAGCGGGTGATAAAGGGGCAAAGTATCTTACTGTTTCAGGTGGGCATATTGATTATTGTGAAGTTCAGGAAACTGAGTACAATGCTGATGCGGTATTGAAGATTAATGGCGGTACTTTTGATTATATAGGTATTTCAAAGAATTATTCTGGAACAGTTGGACAACACATTCAGTTCGGGGACGGGAGAACTCTTAGTGCTGAAATAACAGATATGAACGTGAAGTTAAATGTATATGGGTCTAATTTTATGGCCAGTGCCTATATGCTTTTTACTGTTGAATCTGAACAGTAATTTGCTAATTGATTCCTAGTTGTTATTTAAGCTTGATTGTGATTCAAAAAGCTATCCTATTAGAAGAGTAGCATACGGAAGAATTCCACTGGACATTGCACCTGCGGATTCAAGCTTAGACAAGCTTGAATCTAGGTATTCAATTACAAATGGACGGAAAAGTGTTTCTGCTTTTCAACTTGTCCAACAGTATCTTTCTGCATCTGGACCTGCTAACTGGGGAAGGGTCACTAGGCTTCTTGGGAAAACCATTATGGCCGTGAAGATGCAGAAATGCTATATTAGAAATCTAAGCAGGGAGACGACGATGACGACAATTACTTATGAATTCCGAGGATCCTATCTTACTCCAAACCCAAATGAGCTTGAGAAAAGGCTTGTAACCATCACATCTGAAGGAAATATATTCGTGTCTCACTACAATGGGAGAAGGCTTATTTTAAAGAAAAAGCCTAATCTGTCACCTGAACTGGAAATTCAAACCTTTTGAGAATTACCCTATACTTTTTGAGAAATGCCCTGAACCTTTTGAGAATTAC
>JAZLEZ010000028.1:0-5622 GCA_045615505.1 Sphaerochaetaceae bacterium
AAGGATATTGTAGGAAAAGGAACTTAAAATGTCAGAGCCGTAATTGCAACGATTACAGCCAGAAAAGGGAATGAAAGAGATCTTACAATGGTAATTTCATGGCCTGTAAAAAAAGCAATCAACTGTTATGAACAGAGACTCAGACCGGATGAAACATTAATTACGAAAATCAGATGTATTGATACTTTCCTTCCTATTGCAAAGGGCGGTACATTCTGTGTTCCCGGACCTTTCGGGGCAGGTAAAACAGTTCTTCAGCACATGGAAGCAAAAAATGCCGAAGTTGATATTGTTATCGTTGCAGCCTGCGGTGAAAGAGCCGGTGAGGTTGTAGAGGTTCTGAAAGAGTTCCCTGAACTGTCAGACCCTAAGACCGGCAGATCCCTTATGGAAAGAACTATTATCATCTGTAATACATCTTCAATGCCTGTTGCAGCCCGTGAAGCCTCCGTTTATACGGCAATTACCATGGCTGAATACTATCGTCAGATGGGTTTGGATGTACTTCTTCTTGCCGACTCAACAAGCCGTTGGGCTCAGGCAATGAGAGAAATGAGCGGAAGACTTGAGGAAATACCCGGAGAAGAGGCCTTCCCGGCTTACCTTGAATCCTATATTGCAGCATTCTATGAAAGAGCTGGTAAGGTCAAACTCAGAAACGGCAAAATTGCATCGGTAACCGTAGGAGGTACGGTATCTCCTGCAGGCGGAAATTTTGAAGAACCTGTTACACAGGCTACTTTGAAAGTTGTAGGTGCATTCCACGGTCTTTCAAGAGAAAGATCGGATGCCAGAAAGTATCCTGCAATACATCCTCTTGAATCATGGAGTAAGTACAAAGGAATCGTAGATATGAATCTCGTGGAAGATGCCCGTTCGGTTCTTTTCAGAAGCAATGAAATCAATCAGATGATGAAAGTTGTAGGAGAAGAAGGTACTTCCTCCGAAGATTATATCGTCTATCAGAAAGGTGAACTGCTCGATGCAGTATATCTTCAGCAGAACTCCTTTGATCCGATAGATGCTTCTTCAGCACCGGAGAGACAGCAACATACTTTCGATGTTCTTTATGATATTCTCAAAACGGAATTTGACCTTTCAGACAAGAAAGATATAAGAATGTTCTTCAATCAGGTCAGACAGGAATTCCTTGACTGGAACAATACGGTTTGGGATACGGATGAGTTCAAAACTCAGGAAAAGAAACTGGTCAAGCTTTACAAGAGCAAGGCCATAGTCTGAGGAGTACAGTAATGCAGAAAGTTTATACGAAAATAGAATCAATTGTAGGAAATGTAGTTACTGTAAAAGCTGAAGGGGTCAGAAACGGAGACCTTGCTCTTGTGGGAAAGAGTTATGCCAATGTAATAAAACTGGATAAGGATGTAGTATCACTTCAGGTATTTGCAGGAGCTCAGGGTGTAAGTACCACTGACCCTGTAAAATTTTTGGGAAAACCCATGCAGGTATCATATTCGGAACATCTTCTCGGAAGAGTATTTACAGGTTCCGGTGTTCCCAGAGACAACGGTCCGGCTTTAACGGAAAACATGATAGAAATCGGAGGTCCTTCCGTTAATCCTGCAAAGAGAATTGTGCCGAAAAAAATGATCAGAACAGGTATCCCGATGATTGATGTATTCAATACATTGGTAGAAAGCCAGAAACTGCCGATTTTCTCTGCCTCAGGAGAGCCCTACAACCAGCTTCTTGCAAGAATTGCCATGCAGGCTGAAGTTGATATCATCGTAATCGGCGGAATGGGATTGAAGTATGATGATTATCTGTTCTTCAAGGATACACTTGAAAAGAGCGGTGCTATGAGCAGAACAATTATGTTCATACATACTGCAAGTGATCCGACTGTAGAATGTACACTTGTTCCGGATCTTTCACTTGCCGTTGCAGAGCGCTTTGCACTTGACGGAAAAAAAGTTCTTGTACTTCTTACAGATATGACAAACTTTGCCGATGCTCAGAAGGAAACGGCCATTACAATGGAACAGGTTCCTTCCAACAGAGGATATCCCGGTGATCTTTACAGCTGTCTTGCATCACGCTACGAGAAGGCTGTTGCTTTCGAAGGAGCCGGTTCTCTCACGATTCTGGGTGTTACTACAATGCCGGGTGATGATGTTACACATCCGGTACCTGATAACACTGGTTACATTACAGAAGGTCAGTATTATCTCAAAAACGGTCATATTGAACCATTCGGAAGCCTTTCAAGACTTAAACAGAATGTAAATAAAGACACGAGAGATGACCATAGAGCATTGATGGATTGTATGATTCAGCTTTTCAGTGCTTACAGAGAAAGTCTTGAAAAGAAATCAATGGGATTTGCCATGAGTGAATGGGATGAAAAGCTCCTCAAATACGGAGGACTGTTTGAAACCGAACTTATGGATCTTTCCGTAAATATTCCTCTTGAAGATGCACTTGATCTGGGATGGAAAATTCTCAGTGAGTGTTTTGAACCGAACGAAACAGGTCTTAAAACAGAGCTGATTAAAAAACGATGGCCTAAGAAATAGGAGCATTTGATGTCCGTAAAACTGACTAAGAATGAACTGAAAGCACAAAAAGACTCTTTGAAACAGTTTCGGCGGTATCTTCCTACACTGCAGTTGAAAAAACAGCAGCTTCAAATGGTAATAATGTCAATTTATTCCGAACTTGAAGACAAGGAAAGAGAAAGACAGCAAATGATAGGTAATCTGGATGATTGGGTTTCCGTATTTGCGGAAAACATTTTGTTCAGACCTGATTTGAAGATTGAGAATATCATCCAACCGGACAGTGTCATCAGTTCAAATGACAATATTGCAGGAGTTACAATTCCAGTTTTCAGGGAACTTACTTTCAAACCTATAGAATATAATGTCTCGGATTATCCGTTATGGGTTGATACTGCTCTTGTTAAACTAAAGGAAATTGCACGGCTTGATGCACTTGTCAAGGTTCTGAAAGAGCAGGTCAGATTGCTTGAAAAAGAACTCAGAACAACCAGTCAGCGTGTAAATCTGTTTGAAAAGGTCAAAATTCCTCAGGCAAAGGAGAACATCAGGGTAATAGGAATTTATCTTGGTGATCAGCAGACATCTGCCGTTGTCAGAGGAAAAATTGCAAAAAAGAAACTTCAGGGGGCTGCATCATGATAGAAAAAATGAAAGTAGTGTGCATCGTTTCCTCTGAAGAGAAGAAAAACAAGATGCTTACTCAAATCAGAAAACTCGGGGTATTGCATCTTAAGGAAAAAGGCAAGGCCGATGCAGATGTTTCCGAACGCTTTGCTCAGCTTTCAAAGACAATGCTGGTGCTGTCGGAATATCCGGAATCGGGTTACTCTGAGAAAGAATTGTCCGATTCTGCATTTGAAAAGCTCAATACTTCCGTTTTGGATGCTTTGAATGAGAAAAAATCCCTTAGTGATGAAAAATCAAAGATTGTTATGCTTTGTGAAAGCATAAAATCATGGGGGAATTTCGAGCCGTCGGACATTGGCACTCTCAGGGAAAACGGAATAGACATCCATTTCTACAAAATGGGTAAAAAGGAATATGCTCTGTTTGACAAATCCGAGGATATCAGATTCATCAGGCTTGCAGATGCGGATAAGATGTGTACTGTTGCCGTAATAGGGGAAAAACCGGACAAGAGTATTCCTGCTGCTGAATTTGAATTACCTGATAAAAGTTATGATGAGCTTTGTGCAGAAGTTATACGGATTGACCGGAAGCTTGAAAATGCAGAAAAAGTTCTCAAAGACGCTTCTGCTCATCTAGCAAGTTATAAATCTCAGATAACCAAGGCTAAAAATGCAGTAGAGTTCTCTTCTGCCGGAAATTCCGTTGCCTCTGATGAAGGACTTATATGGCTTACCGGATATATTCCCGCGGAAATGGAAGAGCCTTTCAAAAAAAGTGCATCCGAGAACGGCTGGGCCTATGCCATTGAAGACCCTGCGGATGACGATGAAACTGTTCCCACAAAGGTTAAGTACACAAAGGTTACGGGGTTGATGAAACCTGTTTTTGATATTCTGGGCACTGTTCCGGGATATCGTGAATATGACATTTCATTCTGGTTCCTGTGTTTCTTTGCACTGTTCTTTGCCATGATTGTAGGAGACGGCGGATACGGTTTGATTTTCCTCGGTTGTGCAGTTGCACTTCAAGTAAAATCGAAAAAGACAAGTGATGCTGTACTACTTCTTTATGTACTGTCCGTAGCCAATGTGGCATGGGGAGCTGTTACCGGAACTTGGTTCGGTCTGGAAAGTGCAATGAATGTACCGATTCTGAAAAAACTGGTTATACCTTCCATTGCCAACTATCCGCAGTATTTCGGAAAGGATACCGTAACTGTTCAGAACAATGTAATGCAGTTCTGTTTCATCATCGGAACAATCCAGCTTTCGCTGGCATGCATCCTTAACATCAAAACAAAGATTCAGAGCAGAAATCTCAGCTGGCTTGCCGACTTGGGATGGCTGTCTTCTATAAACGCACTTTACTATGTTGTACTTCTTCTGGTAATAGGTGCAGATGTGAATGTGGTTCCGGCATTTGCTTTTGTAATCGTCGGTTTTGTCCTTGTTGTGCTTTTCGGCGGAATGAGTCCGGAAAAAACATTTGCACAAGGATTGAAAAGCGGTCTAGGAGATGCTTTTACCACATTTCTGAATACTATCAGTGCTTTTGGAAATGTGATGAGCTATATCAGGCTTTTTGCCGTAGGTATGGCTTCACTTGCAATTGCACAGAGTTTTAACAATATGGCTGGAGGATTCAGCGGAATACTGAAAATTGCAGGTATAGTTGTCTTTGTGATAGGACACGCGCTGAACCTTGTTATGGCTCTGCTCTCTGTAGTAGTACACGGAGTAAGACTTAATCTTCTGGAATTCTCGGGACAGCTCGGTATGGAATGGTCCGGAATTGCATACGAACCTTTTTCTGAAATAAAAAAATAAGGAGAATAAATTATGAATATTCAGTTTATCGGAATGGCATGCGCTCTCGGTTTATCTGCAATGGGTTCTGCTTTCGGAGCAGGTTTTGCAGCTCTTTCTTCAGTCGGAGCATGGAAAAAATGTTATGCTAACGGAAAACCGGCACCGTTTATTATGGTTGCTTTTTCAGGTGCTCCGCTTACACAGACAATTTACGGCTTCCTCTTAATGAACTTTATTTCAAGTGCTGTTGCAGCCGGATGTAACGGTTTGCTTGCAATGTTCACGGGAATCTGCGGCGGTCTTGCTATCGGTCTTTCTGCATTTTTCCAAGGAAAAGTTGCTGCAGCTTCCGCTGATGCACTCGGAGAAACCGGAAAGGGTACTGCAAACTATTTTATCGTTATCGGTATCATAGAAACGGTTGCTCTGTTTACATTGGTTTTCTGTCTGTTGCTTTTGCAGTGATAAATATTTTGGCTTTTTACGGGCTCCTGAATTTTCAGGGGCCTTATTTTTATGCTACCTGAGTTTCGACTGAAACGCTCATAAATGGTGTTAGTTCAGGCTTTTAAGCATCCCAATTCATAATTTTTCTAACTTGTAAATCCGTCAAAAAGTAGTTAATCAAAGGTAATTCAGTAGCTTTGGCAAGAGAAGTAACA
>JAZLEZ010000029.1:0-41379 GCA_045615505.1 Sphaerochaetaceae bacterium
TGCATCGACTAATCCGTTGCCTTTTGCAGAATTTTTTGATTTTGTTTATATCGGCGAGTCTGAAGCATATCTTTCTGATATAGTACATATTTGCGGAAATTCTTCCTTATCCCGAAACGAAAAAACAGATAAACTGAAACAATTTGACTGCCTTTGGTACAAAGGTAAAAATGCTGCATTCAGAGCCATTAATAATGATTTTGGGACAGATACCGAAAAGGATCATATATACAATCATTTTGCTGTATCCTCTTTCGAAGTTGTTCAGGATCATGGAACAGCAGAAATTATGCGTGGTTGTCCGAACGGATGCCGTTTCTGTCATGCAGGTCAATACTACAAACCTTTCAGACAACGGAATATCAAAGCAATTTACGATATTGTCAAACAGAATGTTGAAGAATTCGGTTATAGAGAAATTACACTTTCATCTCTATCATCAGGTGATTATCCGGATTTAGATAATCTTATTAAAATCCTGAATTCACACTTTAAAAGCAGAAATATTTCTTTTTCTCTACCTTCATTGAAAGTAAGCTCGTTTTCATTGAATATTCTTGAACAGATTTCCGAGGTCAGAAAAAGCGGTCTGACTTTTGCAGTAGAAACTCCTTTATTAAATGACCAAAGATCTATGAACAAAGAGGTATATTTAAACCGGTTGATAGATATTATTATTGTTGCAAAGCAAAGAGGGTGGAAATTAGCAAAATTCTACTTTATGGTCGGTTTGCCTTTCGTAGATTTTGATACAGAAGAAAAAAACATAGTAGATTTTCTATCTGCTATAAGAAATGCAACTAAAATAAATATGAACATAAATATTGGAACATTTATTCCAAAAGCCCATACTCCGTTTCAGCGTGTAAGACAACTGACTTTGGAAGAATCTGAACAGCACTTAAAATCGATAAAAAAAGCTCTTATATCCGCTATTCCCGGTATTAAGGTTTCTTATCATGAACCTTCAATCTCATTTCTCGAGGGTTTGATTTCAAGGTCAGATATCAATGGCTCTGATTTAATTGAAAAAGCATATAATCTAGGATGCAGACTTGATGCATGGGATGAATATCTGGATTTTGAAAAATGGAAAACCGCTATAGAAGAGACCTCGTTTAATATTTCGAAACGCTGTTTTGAAGAAGATGAGAATCTTCCTTGGGACAGTGTTTCTATGAAAGTTTCAAAGTTATATCTTCAAAATGAATTTCAAAAAGCAACTCAGAGGATGCTTACAGAATCCTGTTCTGATACCTGTAGCCATAAATGCGGAGTATGTTCAATCTCTCAAAAAGTTTTAAAAGCTGATAATTCTTCATTACAAATTGAGGATGAACCACATACTGAAAAAACAAATTATCAACAGGTAATTATTAAATACAGCAAACAGGGTAGGGCAGTACTGAATTCTCATATGGCTGTAATGAGACAATTTGAAATGGCATTTCAGCGTGCAGGTTTGAATGTAAAATTTACTGAAGGTTATAATCCAAAACCAAGGATGGAGTTTTTAAATCCTCTTTCAATGGGTGTTTACGGTAATAATGAACTGATGCTCTGTGAACTTCCAGAATCTGAAATCAATAGTCTTATGGTCAATAAACTTAATGACAATCTGGCAGAAGGTTTTACTGTTAAGAGTTTTAAATTGAATCCTATTCCGGTTTCCGGAAAAAAGATATCTCTTGCAAGCATTCTTGATTCTTCCGAATATCTTGTTGAAAACATTATTGATGACCGTATTTCAAATGCATTGGATAGTTGTAGCAATGAATTCGTAAAGATTGAAAAGTTCGGCAACAATAATTATAAGTTACTTGTAAAAGGTGATAAAAACATATTTAAGTGCATATTCGGGCAGGAATTATCTAAATTTTACATTGCAGGACACTGTAAGATTACCCGAACGAATATAAACCTTTCATTTTTGTAAGTACCTCGTAAGACTTTTTGCTTTATTCCAAAGTAAATCCCATTGTTCGGCAGACAGTTCTTCAAGCTTAAGATTTTCTTCTTCGGCTAGTTTATATACAAGATTGAACCGTTTAATAAATTTATTATTTGCATTCTGTAGAGCATCTTGCGGTTTAATATGCTGATATCTGCAAAGATTTACAACAGAAAACAGCAAATCTCCCAGTTCTTCTTCCAAGTTTTCTTCTGAATATGCATTTTTAACTTCAGTCAATTCCTCGTTGACTTTATTAAATACTCCTTGCAAATCCGGCCATTCAAATCCAACCTTAGCAGCTTTTTTAGAAATTTTGTAACATCTCTCAATTTCCGGAGCATTTCTTTCTAAATTATCGAAAAAGTTTTCATCGGACTGTATGCGTCCTTCAACATTCTTTTTAATATCCTGCCAAATCTTATGTACCTCAGAAGAATTATCTGCATGAACATTTGAAAAGACATGCGGGTGCCTTCTTATAATTTTCTCACATGCTTCATTTAGACTGTCCGTTGCATCGAAATCTCCGTTTTGATCGTGAATTTTTAAAAGAAGAAACAAATTGAGAAAAATATCTCCGATTTCTTCCTTCTGATGATTTTTATCGTCATCTGACAATGCATCTATGTATTCATATATTTCTCCTTGCATTGACCTGATAATATCTTTCGGCATTTGTTCTTTATCCCAAGGACACCCGTTTTCAGGATCTCTGAGGCAGGAAATAATTTCATAGAAGTTCTTAAAACATTTATTAATGTCATCGGTTTTTTCAAATTTATATTCAATCATATTCATATAATATAGATTATTTTATTTAAATTAAATACACAGTATTCTATTTAACAGAAGATACATTATATCCAATTCTATTTTTCAGCTACTCTCTCCTATATTAGTAATTATGAGTTATAAGTTAGTTAAATCTATGAACCCGATATTGGTTAAATCAGAAAAATAAGTATTGGAAAAATCGCCTGTTCCGGATGTAAGTGAAGCAAATAAGACAAAAACATTATTATTTATGTTTTCTATATTTGCATTTTCAAGAAGAATGTAAAAATTTGAATTATCATCTGTAGAAACAGATAACAGAGATTGTGAATTGTTATTGATTTGTTTTTTATATTCTATTTTGAAATTTTCAGAGAAATTGTGATTTGTATCGAAATTATAATGAAATGTCGGAGAACCTGCATTGTTTGTTTGATTTCCTTCGGAATTGCAAATTTTCGGAGATAATAGCTTTATTGTGTAATAATTCGGATCTGAATATTTATAATCATACTTCAGAATCAAATTATCATTTAATGAAAATCTGCCTATTGTAATATCTTCAAACTCATCTTCCAAGTACCTTGTAGGATATGTAGAATTGTCTTTAAGTGAATCAATTACTTGCTTGATATTGGAATCGCTGCTATCTAAAGCAATATAACCTATCAGTAATCCAGGACCATTTTTTACTTTTTCTATGTCTGAGTCATCACAATAAACGGAAAACTCAAATTCGATATTATCGGATTGAGAACCGGTTTTTCTGGTGACGCCTGACTTTGTTAAATCACAGTAAGACGGTTCACCGCAGGATATGCATAAAAAAACAGACGTCAGAATTAAAACCATGAGATACAGTTTATTCAGACGCCTGTTATCATTCATAAATTTACATTCCGGAAACTACATTAACAGCAATTTTTGCATATTCACTGTTTGAATAATCATCAATCAAGTTCTGGAAAGTAGCTTTTGCAAGATCAAAATTTCCCTTTGAATAATAAATTCTTCCTACATTGAATAATGCTCTGGGCGCAAGACCGTAATCTGAATCAAGTCCTATTACCTGATTATATAAATCAAGAGCAGCATCAGTATCACCGAGATTATCTTTACAAACAGCAGCATTGAGAAGTGCAATATTAGAAAGATAAATCTTTGAATTCATCCTTGAAGCCTTAACAAAAGCATCATAAGCCGAAACCAAATCATCTTTTTGTACATAAGCAAGACCGATAAGGTATTGAGCTTTTACAGATTTATAAGATGAGCCCTTAACTTCTTTTTCCAAATCTGAAATCAGAACATCAAGATTAACATCCTGTTCGGCCAACTGATCACCGTAAGAAGATACGCGAACCAAAGCTTTGCGGTTGGAAGAAGTAACAGCAACAGAAATTACAAGTATTGCAAGAATCAAAACCAATACAGTAATGATTCCTACAAGAACGCTCTTCTTGTTTTTGTCTGTAAAATCAGAAATCTTTTTAATAAGTTTCTGCTCTTCAGACATCTTCTCCTCTACTTTTATTTTCTTGTTTGCCATTATTATTTCTCCTTGCCTGAAGAAATAAGATCAGCAATTGTAACTACATCGTCATCAGAATTTGAAGACATATATTTTTCAACCTCAGATTCCTGATTCTTCTTAATCATTTCCTTAATGGAAAGACCGAGTTTCTGTGTTTTGGGATCAACATCAATAACCATAGCTGTAACACTGTCACCAACATTGAATCTCTTAAGAACTTCATCTGTATATTCTTCATCCGGACCGACAAGATTGAATTTTGAAATAAGACCTTCAATATCACCGATAACCTTAACAAATACACCAAAATCTGCAACATTGGAAACAGTTCCTGTAATTACGGAATACTTAGGATAACTATGCTTAAGTGTAACCCAAGGATTGTCTCCCATCTGTTTTACACCAAGTCTGACTCTTCTGTTTTCAGGTTCGATTTTTGTGATTGTAACATCAATAATGTCTCCTTCTTTACAGAATGAAGAAATATTCTTTACTTTCTTTGTCCAAGAAACATCATCAACATGAAGGAAACCGTCAATGCCTTCTTCAAGATTGATAAATGCACCGCTGTTGGTGATTTTGACAACAGGTTTGGAAAGAACATCTCCAACATGATACTTTTCAGTAATTGTTTCCCAAGGATTATCCTCAAGCTGTTTGATCCCAAGAGATACTCTTTTCTTATCAAGGTCGTATCCGAGAATCTTACACTTTACAACATCACCGAGATTGAGAACTTCTTTCGGATTATTGATTCTCTTTGTCCAAGAGAGTTCGGATATGTGGGCAAGTCCTTCAATACCCGGAGCTATTTCGATGAATACACCGAATGTTGTCATTTTAGTAACTGGTGCCGTAATAACATCACCTACTTTGAAGTTGGATTCAAAAGTTGTCCAAGGATCTTCCTGCATATGTTTAAGAGAAAGATTGATTTTTTTTGTTTCCGGATCAATGTTGATAAGTCTGAGCTGAACCTTCTCACCCTTTTTCACATAATCTCTGGGTCTGTTTACATGTCCCCATGACATGTCATTGAGATGAAGAAGTCCGTCAAAACCGCCTAGGTCAATGAAAGCACCAAAGCTTGTAAATGACTTTACAACACCTTCAACAACATCACCGATTGTAACAGTTGAGAAGAACTTTTCTTTGTTCTCTTTAATCTTTTTATCAAGGTAATCTCTTCTCGAAACTACACTCTTGAGCTTATTTCCGCCATGGAATTTTTCAATCATAAAATAATCCGTAAGTCCAATGAGACTTTCAGGATTTTCAGTTCTGACAATATCAGCCTTTGAAAGAGGACAGAAGCCATAATAATCACCGCCGAGGCTGACTTCAAATCCGCCCTTGATGACCTTTACAAATTTTCCTTCAACCGGAAGTTGCTGTTCAACAGCAGCTTTAAGTTCCTGACCTCTGGCCTGCAGATCTGCTCTCTTCTTAGAGATAATCAGCTGACCTCCCTTGCCCTCTTTGTTTACAATCAAAACTACGACAGAATCGCCGATAGCTGGGATTTCATCAAATTCTTCGACAGGGATTCTGCCTTCTGACTTATAACCAACATCTACAAATACATACTCATTATTGACCTGAACAACAGTACCGGTAATGAGCTGACCGTCTTCGATTCCATCAAGAGATTTAAGATATTCCTCCTGCATGATACTCTGCATATCGGTATCTTTCTTTTCCAATTCTTTTTCTTCAGACATTTTTCTCTCCTGATCCTTAAATTTATTTATATTAATATTTAAATTAATATGTTCTAACACTTTGTCACAAACTTGATTTATCGTCAAGTAAGATGTATCAACATACAAGGCATCATCTGCAATCTTAAGTGATCCGACTACCTTATTTTTATCATTTTCGTCTCTCTCATTGATTTCTTTCAGAATTTCTTCTTCTGTCATATTATCAGGTTTCTGAATATACCTTCTATGAGCTCTGATAGCCGGCTCTGCATCAAAATAAATCTTGAACTCTGCCTCAGGAAATACAACAGTTGTCATATCTCTTCCTTCACAGATAATGCTTAAAGAGTCCGTAATACCGTATATTTTTTTATTCACTTCAGCTCTTACATCCGGATCTGAAGAGACATAAGAAGCAGCAAGATCGATATTTCTGGTATGAAGATTATCTTCAACATCTACACCATCCAGAAAAAATCTTCCATTTATTATTTCACACTTAGACTCAGCAGCAGCTTTTATCCTGTCTTCATGAGATTCCGGATTAAGCTCATGATTTAGAAGATATAGTGTTACTCCTCTGTAAAAATTACCTGAATTCAGATAATAAAAACCGAGTTTTTCAGCAAGCATTTTTGCTATTGTACTTTTTCCGACACCGGCAGGACCGTCAATTGCTATTACCATTTTTTTTACCTGATGCATTTTTTTTCAAATTCTGCACTTCCTGTTTTGTTAGTTTTCTGTATTTCCCGATTGGCAAATCTCCCAGTTCGACATTGCCTATTCTGATTCTTGTAAGCTTCTTTACTTCATATCCGAGTTCATAAAACAAATTTCTGATTTCCCTGTTTTTCCCTTCAGTAAGTACAATTTTAACCTGATGGTCATCTACAAATCTGTAACTTTTTATTCTGTATGGTCGAATATCTCCGTGAAGAATCCTCTCCATGTCTGTTCTTCTGATTTCTAGATCTGTTTTTACAAGGTATTCTTTCTCTGTTTCGGAAGAAGGATGCATAATAAGATTTGCAAAATTTCCGTCATTGGTAAACAGAATCAAACCTTGAGAATCTTTATCCAGCCTACCGATACTGAAAAGAAGATTTACATCTTCAATATCGATAAGGTCCCGTGCATAAGCAGTTTCATTCGGATCATAGTTCGTACAAACATAACCGCGGGGTTTATTCAAAGCAAAGTAATAATCATTGTTCGGAATTTCTGCTAGAACATTATCAACATAAACAACATCATTTTCAACTACTTTTGTTCCCAGTTCCGTTACAACTTTGTTATTCACTTTTACACGACCGGAAGTAATAAGAGTTTCAGAAAACCTTCTGGAACCTACTCCGCATTTTGCGAGATAACTTTGTAACCTTATTGGATAATCAATTATCATTTTCTTCCTTTTCAAATCTTTCCTTATCAATATCGGAAAGTTTAGGCAGTTCACTTATGGATTCAAGCTTAAATGTATATAAAAATTTTTTTGTTGTTCCGTACAGACAAGGATGACCCTGAACATCTTTTCTGCCGACAACTTTAATAAAATCCCTTTCCCGAAGAACTCTGACTATGTTGTCGGAATCAACCCCTCTGATTTTTGAAATTTCCGATCTGGTAATCGGCTGTTGATAAGCAACAATGGCAAGGGTTTCCATTGCAGATTTAGTGATTCTTTTATCAACTTTTTTCCCGTAACAATCCCGTAATTTATCATTCAATGAAGATTGGGGAACGAACTTATAAGTTTCAGACGATTCAACGAGAACTATGCCGTGGTTTTCTCTGTAATATGCATCCGCAATTTCATCAAGAATTTTGGAAACTTCCAATTCACCAATTCTTGTAAGATTGCTGATATACTCAACAGTCAAAGGGTCATTTTCAAGAAAAAGAATAGACTCAATCAATCTAGCGTTATCTGACAATTCCATTGACTGAAATTATATAAAAAAACCAGATGTTAGTCATCACTTTCAACTATTGAAAAATTTTCGGAATCCTGAAGATTATTGTCTATGATTTCATCGTAATCATTATCGTATTCATCAGCCAGTGACGGGTTATAATCCTCAGTTCGTTTTTGGATATCTATATCACCGAATGCTTTGTTTTGACTGATGATGATAATTTTATCTTTTACACATTCCAAAACTGCAAAAAATGAACAGATTATATGACTTGGGCTTGGATTATTTTTGAATAAATCAGTAAATTTTATCAATTCTTTCTTTTCAAGAAGTTCATTCAGCAGAGTAATTTTCTCTTTTTCCGAAACATCTTCATATACATTGAAGAATTTTTCGTCAATAGAATTTTTCCTGAGAATATTCAGAAACACATTGAATAAGTATTCTATATTGCTGTTTTCAAGAAGTTCATTATCATCATAAGGCAGATACATTTCAGATTCATTTCTTTGAGGAATATAATCAGGAGAATTCACATTTTCATTAAGAAGTTCCGAATATTTTCTGAATTTCGAATACTCCAGAAGTCTTTGAACCAATTCATCCCTGGGGTCAATGTAATCTTCATCAAATTCAATATCTTTAGGCAACAGAATCTGACTTTTAATCCAAATCAATTCTGCTGCCATTTTATAAAATTCAGACAAATCTCCCAAAAGAACATTTTTCTCAGATTTTATATAGCTCAAAAACTGATCAGTAATCTCTGCAATAGGAATATCATAAATACTGACTTCATTTTTTTGTATCAATGCGAGTAATAAATCAAGAGGACCGTCAAATTTTTCGGTATGAAAATCAAACATCAGCAGTATCTTCGGTATTTGTCTGACTAAACATCATACTTCTTAATTTCTGTTCGATATCATCAGTAAGAGTTTTATTGTTTCGTAAGTATTCCAGTGCATTATCCCTTCCCTGACCTATCTTCTCTCCATTGCAAGAATACCAAGCACCGGTTTTTTCAATCAGATTATACTTTACAGACGCATCCAAAATACTTCCTATTCTCGAAATTCCTTCATTGAAGTAGAAATCAAGTTCCACTTTTCTGAATGGCGGAGCAACCTTGTTTTTTACAATTTTTATTCTGACCCTATTACCGATATAATCATCTGCTCCCTTTGAAATGGTTTCAATCTTTCTTACATCAAGTCTCACGGAGCTGTAGAATTTTAAAGCATTTCCACCCGTAGTTGTTTCCGGATTTCCGAACATAACACCAATTTTCATTCTTATCTGATTGATGAAAATCATAGTAGTCTTGCTTTTGGAAAGAATACTTGTAAGTTTTCTCAAAGCCTGACTCATCAGTCTGGCCTGAAGTCCCATGTGCGATTCACCCATTTCTCCTTCAATTTCAGCTTGAGGAGTTAATGCGGCAACTGAGTCAACTATAATAATGTCAACAGCACCGCTTCTTACAAGAGATTCTGCAACTTCAAGAGCCTGTTCACCGCTGTCCGGTTGGCTTATCCAGAGATTATCTGTGTCAACACCGAGTTTACGGGCATAAACAGGATCCAAAGCATGTTCAGCATCAATAAAAGCAGCAATTCCACCGGCCTTTTGAGCTTCTGCTATTGCATGAAGAGCCAATGTAGTTTTTCCGGAAGATTCAGGACCGAATATTTCTATTATTCTTCCTCTCGGATAACCGCCTACTCCCAGTGCTTCATCAAGAAGAATTGAACCCGAGGAAATGGTCTCAATATTCTGCGCAATAGAGCTTTCTCCGAGTTTCATTAAAGAACCTTTCCCGAATGCTTTATCAATCTGCGCTCTGGCAGCTTCAATTGCCTGATTTTTTTTGTTTAAAATATCATTATCCATAAAAATATGTCTCCTTGACTGTTTATTCCAAAAATCATTCAATAAACAATAAAATGTTTAAAATCAATACATGATTCAAATGTTTTTAAATCAAACACCTGAAATTACTTTTATAAAATCCACCTTATTTTCTTCTTTGAAAAATGCAGAACCGGTTACTGCTACATCCACTCCGGCCTGCCTTACAATATCTATGGTTTCCAAGTTGATTCCACCGTCAACTGAAACAACATATGACCTGTTATTTCGGATTTTACATAATTCGAGTATTTTATCGGCAGTATAAGGAATGAACTTCTGCCCGCCGAATCCTGGATTGACACTCATAATAAGAACAATATCAACTATATCAAGAACAGGAATAATGGTTTGTACGGAAGTCGAAGGGCAGATTGCAACTCCGGCCTTACATCCGTTTTCCTTAATACTGTTGATGACAGAATCCAAATGCGTACAGGTTTCTGCATGAACAGTAATTGCATCCGATCCAGCTTCGGCAAACTGCTTAATATAATTTTCTGGATGATTAATCATAAGATGAGTATCGAAAAACATTTCTGAATGTTTTCTCATATCTTTTATGAATTTAGGACCGAATGTAATATTTGGAACAAAATTACCATCCATAACATCAATATGTACCCAATCTGCATCTGATAGCTCAATTTGTTTCAAAGCATTTTTAATATCGGAAAAATCCGATGATAAAATAGAAGGAGCAACTAAAATTTTCTTTTTCATAGTTGATAATATAGCATATTATGATATTTGTATAAACTGAAAAACAAAATTATTACTTAACTTTTATACTGTATTGAGTAAAATCTTGTAATTTTTCACAAAATTATATTTAATTTAACACTTAATGTATCCGGTTGCTTACTTTTAATTTTGACATTATAATCAAATTGAATGAATTTACGCGAAAGTTCCGAGCAGACAGATGTCTGCCCGGTTTTGTTTACATTAGGGAGGAGTCTAACAAGATGAACGCAAATAAAGTCAGATCCTTATTTAAAAACGAATTATGGAACAATACAAATATCTCTTCCGTAGGAATTGAACAGTTCAATGCATCTGAAAAAATAATATCTAAACTGAAAGATTCAGAAGATCGGGCGGAATTCAGAGACATTTGTCTTACAGACATTGACGAATCGGGCAAAAACCCTATTATTCCAAGATATCTTGCATCATTATGCGGAAGACATCCGATGGATGATAAGTATGCATTTACGGTATTTGATGATTATTATCATGCCAATAAATGGAAAGAAGTTGCTTATTTAGGCAATCAGATACTTTCTTTCAGTGAAAGTTCATATGTACTTAAAGCATTGGCGGAATGCTATGAAGTAACAAATGACACGGAAAGAAAGATTACGGTTTGGGAAAGACTAATTAAAATCGACCATACGGAAACAGATGTATTCTACAAGCTAGCTGAATACTATATGAATTCAGGCGAAGAAGAAACAGCTCTCAATTATTACAAACGCGTTATGCAAAGGCATATTATTGCCCAAGATCTGAGTGCTGTAAAAGATGCACTGCCCCTGCTTATCAGATTCAAGCAGGAGAATGCCGATTATCTTATTCAGATAGCAACAAGAATTGCAAAATCAATGGGCAATGAAAAAGGTGTCTTCTTCCTGTATGAGATTTTCGAAAAAGGTAATTTTGATCTCAATTCAAATATTAAGATTTTAAAGAAAGTATTGGATTTTTCTCATAATAACAAAGATGCCACAGATAGAATCATAGCTTATTTCAGAGAAAAATATTCATCCAATCCCAGACTTGAATACTGTCTTTCAAATACAGGACTGCTTCATAACTATATTGATGCAAATGTCGCTGTTGAAAAATTCGAAAAGGAAATCGAATTTATCGAAAGTGCGTTTGTCTATCACAATACTTGGAAATTGGGAAGAATCAGGAAAATAGAAAAAGATGAAATACAGATTCAGTTCCTTTCCAAAAAAGATCTACATACAATGACATGCAACATGGCTTTTGATAGCCTTAAAATACTGCCCAAACAGCATATTCTTGTTTTGAAAGCCGGTGCAACTCCTCAGAAAATAAAAGAGCACATTATGGATAACACCGAATGGAGTATAAGAATGCTTCTTAACTCATTTAACGGAGAGTTCACCTTCAAACAGGTTAAGACAGAACTTGTACCTTCTGTTTTGAATGAAAAAGAATGGTCTTCATGGCTGACTTCTGCAAAAAAAGAACTTGCCTCAAATCCGTATTTCGGAACATCAGACAAATCAAATGATATATATGTGTTGAGAGATACACCTATCAGTTACGAAGAAAAGACTTTACAGATTTTCTCCAGAGAAAAAGGATTTTTCAATAAATATAATATCTTAAAGGATTTCATAAGAAAGAACGGAAGTACTGACAGTGAAGAATTTGTAAAAATAATCAATTATTTTGAGAATGAAGTAAATTCCAAAGGTTATTCCGGACTATGTTCATTTATGATTTTGGATGAATTCAAAAACCGCAAAGGTATGTCTTTCATAAAGCTGGACAAGACTTTTAATGAAATCTACTCTTCAATTACTTCGGATGAAATTAAAAATGTTTATGCTGAAATTCAGGATATTGATTTAAAGAAATCATTTATAAACTATCTCGTTTCCGAAGAATCAAATTACAATAAAATATTAACTGAATTGATTCATGTGAATCCCAGTTCATTTATAGTTGAAAATCTTTCAAAGAAAACTATGAATAATATCAGAAAAGATGCAGCGGAAAATTATCAAAGTGATCCTGATTTTATTTTATGGTTGCTTAAAGAATCAACAGATGAACAGTGGGCAAATATCGGTATGAATGAAGAAGATATCATCATTCTGAAATTACAGCTGCTTCTATTTGTAAACGGAAGAATTGCTCATGATGTTGAGAATTCAACGAACAAGATGCGTTCAAAACAGATTGTAGATTCTTTGTTCGGAAATCAGTCTATATATCATTTCCTTTCATTATGTAAAACAGACTCTGCAAAAAGAATTTATTCCTACACACAGAATATTCCGTTACTAGAAGAAGACAAAAGTATAGGAATCAAACATTACATTCTTTCTAATAGAAAAGATGCGGATGCTATTGTCGGAAATACATCGGATGAAATCAGATCAGAAAGAATTATACCAAAAGGATTCCTTTGTACCAAAGCCCTTTTTATTGCAAAAACTGCTGAACTTGAACATATAATGAATGTAGAAATACCAGAGAATTCCAAAGAAATCGGTACAGCAAGAGATCTTGGAGATTTAAGGGAAAATGCAGAATACCAGTATGCTAAAGATAAACAGAAAAACCTTAATTTCATGATGAATAAGCTTACAGATGAAATCGATATTGCAAAAATCATTGAGCCAGAACAAGTTGATATCACCTATGTAGAATTCGGTACTGAAGTAACTTTCACTGACAATATCAACAAAAAAGAAATTACTTATACTGTGTTTGGCCCTTGGGAATCGAATCCTGACAAAAATGTTCTCAACTTTCAGGCACCTCTTGGACTGAAAATTTACAATATGACCTTGGGACAGAATAAAAAGTTTGAAATCAACGGTGTAAAATTTGATTATACCGTAAAAGAAATCAAGCTTGCAGATTTTAATATCAAATGAGTCTTAGAATACCTTACAGAGGTGCTGGAATTGCCTTTGTCAAAGTCGAAAAAGATTCTTACTCGGTATTTATGGGAAAAAGATCCAGATTTCCGTTTTTCGGAACTTGGACAATACCGGGTGGCAGTGTTGAAAAAAAACTCAATGAAACAGATATGGATGGAGCCAGACGCGAATTCCATGAAGAAACAGGACTTGATTTAAAGTGGGAAGATTATGTATTTCTCGGAAAATGGGAAAAAACACTCCCCTTCTTTAAATGGACCACATTTTTTTATCTGACAACTGATGATTTTTCAGATTCCGTACCTAACGAATTTTTCAAACTGCAGTGGATAGACAGTTTAAAGTTGAAACATCTTTACAGACGACCTTATACCTTGCAGGAAATGAAGTGTCTTTTTACTTTGCTGGAATCCTGCAAAGACCGCCGTCAGCATAGAATCGATTCAGATAATCTTCTTTAAACTGTTTAAATCTGTCTTCCTCTATGGCTTTTCTTATTCTTTCCATAAAATGATATAAGTAAGTGAGATTGTGCTCGGTAGCAAGCATTCCTCCGAACATTTCATTAGCCTTGAACATATGTCTGAGATATGCACGGGAATACATTCTGCAAGCAGTACAGTTACATCCTGAAGAAATAGGTCCGTGGTCAAATTCATTAAAAGCCTTGTTGAGGTTCAGCATGCCGTCATCCGTAAACACAGTACCGTGTCTAGCTTCTCTTGTAGCCAAAACACAATCAAACATATCAATACCGTTGTCAACAGCTTCAAGCATATAATCAACAGTTCCTATTCCCATAACATATCGTGGCTTGTTTTTAGTTACTTCCGATGCAGTTAAACCCAAAAAGTATTTATACTGTTCCTTTGTTTCACCTACAGATAAACCACCGATTGCAATGCCCGGGAAGTCCATAGAACTGATAGTACGGGCACTTTCTTTTCTCAAATCTTCATAAAACCCGCCTTGAACTATTCCGAAAAGGTTTCCTCGGAAAGCACGGCCTGTTTTATCTTTTAATTCATCTCTTCTCAATATTGCTCTTTCTGCCCAAGCATGTGTAATATCCATAGCATTTCTGGCTTTTTTCCAAGAAATACCGGGAGCAGAACAGACATCAAGACACATTGCTATATCGGAACCTATGCATTGTTGGATATCGACAACTTTTTCAGGTGTGAATTCATGTCTTGAACCGTCAATATGGCTTTGAAATCTGATTCCTTCGTCATAAATTTTTCTGAGTTTCGAAAGAGAAAAAATCTGAAAACCGCCGCTGTCCGTAAGAATATTATCATTCCAATTGGAAAACTTATGCAAACCGTCAAATGTAGATAATACATCAGTTCCGGGTCTTAAATACAAATGATATGTGTTACCGAGAATAAGATTATAACCTATGTCTTTTACTTTTTCATGATAGATAGCTTTAACCGTTCCGTTGGTACCAACAGGCATGAAAACAGGTGTCTGAACTGTTCCGTGGCAAAGTTTGATCTCACCGGTTCTTGCTTCTGATTTTTTATCTTTGTGATGTAAAGAATAAATTTCCTGCATATCAATCCCTCAAAATAATGGATAACAAAAAAGTTAATAATATTATAGATAAAAAAGGTATTACCATACCCAGTGAAGGATGAATCAAACCCTGATCGCTCAACATAAGTGTAATCATTTGAATTACATAATATACAACTGCAGTACATACGGAACAAAGGAGACTGAAGAACAGGATGTTTTTCTTAAATCTGTAATTCATGCTGCATGCAATAATAATCATTACAAAAGGAGTAAAACAACTCAATAATCTCTTATAATATTCCGTTCCCAAAGAGGCATACTGACTGCGATTCAGTTTCTTGATTCTGTTCAAATAGCTTTTGGCAAGAGGCAGCGACATTTTTGAAATGTCTCCTGAAATATTCCTGAATAATTCAGGGTCAAGATTGAATTTGTCCGTTTCGTATTCATCAAGGTGTTCAATTAAAGTATCTTCCCTCTTTTCTGACGGAGTATATATGTAAACATCTTTAAGAATCCAATCAGATTCGGATTCATTCCATAATGCATTTTTACTGTTGATTCTTCTGATGAATTTTCCGTTTAAATCTTTCTCAATCAAAGTAATATTGTAAAGAGTTCTGTTTTCGTCAAAATAGTCCAAAGCATGAATAATCAAAGTATTGTCTTCATTTTTTATTGCGACATTGGAATTATCATTACTTTGTGCTGAAGTCGAATCTATGATGTGTTTTTTTGCTTGCTTTATATTATCAAATTTCAATGCAACAGTTTCATTGACTGCAAAATAAGCAATCGATACAAACACGGCTGTAAAAATTATCGGCAATAGAAATCTCTTATAGTTTATACCGCTGTTCAATACTGAAATCATTTCATTACTTGCATGTAACATAGATAAAAAGTAAGTAACGGAGAATAAAAAAGAAGGACCTGTCCCGATGAGGAATGCACTGGGAAAATACAACAAAGTCATTTTAAGTATTTCCATACCCGAAACCATATTGACAGTATAGAAATCAAGATTCTTGAATAAATCTATACCCATAAGCATTAAAGCCGCCAATAAAGATGAAATAAAACCAACTTTGAGAACTGAACTGATTGAATACTTGGTAATTACTTTCAATTTCTACCCATTATTTTTATCAAGAATAACCCGAATACCAAAATAAACAGATTCGGCAACCATAACAATACTGCAGGATTTACCGGATTGTTTACGGATTCCAAATGCATATAGTATAAAAAGAACCAATAAATACAAGCACAGAACATGGACAAACCGAAACCTACTAATCTTCCGTATCTGATTTTAATAAATGATAAAGGAAATGCCATAAAAACAAGACAAGTACATGCTGCAGACAGTGCTATCTTCTTGGTGAATTCACTTTTGTAATATTGATAATAAAAACTGTAGGAAGGATTGTCTTTAATATTTTCTAATTCTTCATAATGAATAATAAGATTGGTTAATTTTGAAATATCAGAATCGCCAGAATATTCAATTTCTTTTAAATCCTTGCCTAATTCTGAGATGCTTTCAGATTTCTGTAAAAGACTTTCAGCTTTAACACTCAGACTTTCAGGATAACGCTCAAGAATTTTATCCTTAAGCTCATGCAATGACATTTGAGAAGGATTCAACGAAACAAGAGCACTTGAATTTGATGCCAAATCTATATTCAAAGTCAGATGTTCTGCTTTGGCTAATGAAAAATCCTGAGATGATTTTGAATCGGTAATGAAGATTTCAGGTTTATCCAAATCGATTCTATATAAAAAGTTACTTAAATCCAGTACAGTAATTACAGCTTTTTCGGATACAATAACCCTACTGTCCGATGAATCACTGTTATCGAATATCATAACATCATTAATTACATTGCCTTCTACTTTACCGTTTGAAATTATTATATCGCCGAACTGTGATGTTGAATAACTTTCCAGTTCCAATGTGGGAATATTCTGAATCATTCTTGCATACAGATTTCTATATTGAACCGCAGTATATGGAATAAGCTTATCTGCTATCAATAATGTACCGAATGAAATTATTATTGATAAAAAAACAACCGGTAAAAAAATTCTTATAGTATGAATACCGTTGGACCTTATAGCAAGTATCTCGTTCTGTGAAGAAAAATTTCCGATAATCATACTGGCAGAAGATAGCGAACTGAATGGCATTGTGTACATCAGAAATTGAGGAATTGCCAATGTTACCAATGTAAAAACTTCTGAAATTCTAACATTTTTAAGCATTATTTTCTGTGCTATTACCAGAATTTGATTAACAAAAAAAATAAAGAAGAAAAATATAAATGAAACAAAGAAAGAGAGCAAATACTCTCTTCCTATGTAAATATTCAATTTATTGAAAGATCTTCTGTATTTAAGCATTATATACCTGTAGAACCGAACCCGCCGGCTCCGCGTTCTGTTTCTCCTAATGTATCGGATATATCAAAAGATGCTGTTTCATGTTTTGCAATAACCATCTGAGCAATTCTGTCTCCGTTATGGATCACAAAATCTTTGCCTGAAAGATTGATGAGAATTACTTTTATCTCACCGCGATAATCAGAATCAATAGTACCGGGAGAGTTCAATACGGTAATACCGAACTTTGCAGCAAGTCCGGATCTGGGTCTGATTTGAGCTTCAAATCCCTCAGGTATTTCCAAACTTATTCCTGTTGGAATCAAAGCATGTTTTCCGCTTTCAAGAACAAAGTCATTATCAAGACAGGCGCAGATATCTGCGCCTGCTGCTTGAGAAGAACTGTACACCGGAGCTTTAGCCCGGTCTTTAAGCTGTACTTTTATACTGCAGCCTACCATACTTTACTCTTCGGATTATTTGAAATCCTTATGAAATTTTTTGTGAAAATCTTTTCTGGAATCTCTTTTAGAATCTTCAGATACTCCGTCAGGATCAATAGCATCTATATAAGAGAGGCTCAATCTGCCGCCGGCTCTGTCAACTTCAATAAGTTTTACAGGAACTACCTGACCGACTTCAAGAATATCTGTTACCTTATCAACTCTAGTTCTGGCCAATTTAGAAATGTGACAAAGACCTTCTTTCCCCGGGAGAATTTCAACGAATGCACCAAAATCCATAATTCTCTTAACAGTTCCCTGGTAGATTTTTCCTACCTCAGGTTCCTCTATAATTGCTTTTACCATCTCAAGAGCGGCTTGAGCAGATGCTGCATTCCTTCCGTAAATTGTAACTGTACCTATATCGTCAATGTTTACTTCGGCACCTGTTACCTGAGCAATACTCTTAATTGTCTTTCCGCCGGTTCCGATCACTGCTCCGATTTTTTCTTCATCTACCTTTGTGGTAAGGATTTTAGGTGCATATCTGTTTACTTCACCTCTTGGAGCAGCAAGTGTTTTTTCCATTATACCAAGAATATGATAACGACCTTCTTTTGCCTGCTGAAGAGCTTTACTCATAATTTCTGGTGTTACACCTGCAATCTTGATATCCATCTGGAATGCAGTAATACCATCTCTTGTACCGGCAACCTTGAAGTCCATATCTCCTAGATGATCTTCTTCTCCGAGAATATCAGAAAGAATCTGATACTTTGAATAATCGGCACCTTCAGTAATAAGTCCCATAGCAATACCGGCAACAGGTTTTGAAATAGGAACTCCGGCATCCATAAGAGAAAGACACCCGCCGCAGACGGAAGCCATTGAAGAAGAACCGTTCGATTCCATTATTTCCGAAACAACTCTGACTGTGTAAGGGAATTCATCTTTTGCCGGAACAACAGCCTGAAGTGCTCTCTGAGCAAGATGACCGTGACCTATTTCTCTTCTTCCGGTTGTAAGTTTACCTGTTTCACCGACTGAATACGGAGGGAAGTTATAATGCAGCATAAAATTACTGTAATTCTTATCCCCATCGATATTATCAAACAACTGTTCATCCTGTACTGTTCCGAGTGTTGTTACTGCAAGACTCTGAGTTTCACCTCTGGTAAACAATGCGCTGCCATGAGTTCTATTAAGAACACCGACCTCACATGCAATAGGTCTTATTTCAGTTACCTTTCTACCGTCAACTCTGATACCTTCATTAAGAATGGATGACCTGAGAATATTATACTCAAAGTCATCAAATAGCTTTGAAAGCTCTGCAGATGAATCTTCATGTTCGGAAAGAACAGCTGAAAACTTCTCTTTTACCAGACTTTTGACATTTGCAACATTGTCATGACGAGCAATTTTACTGCTGCCTCTGAATGCTTCCTTTACAAGAGGTTCGGCAAAAGCCTTAATTGGATCAAGCCATGAAAGATCCTTGCTTTCTTCTGTGAGTACAGGTAATTTTTCCTTACCAGCAATTTTTTTAAGTTCAAGCTGTGCATCACAAAGCTTGGTAATTACCGGCTGAGCAGCGGCAATGGCATCAAGCATATTCTGCTCTGAAACTTCATGGGCTCCACCTTCAACCATTGTAATTCCATCTCTTGTTCCTGCAACTACAATGTCCAAATCTGCCTGTTCAATCTGCTGAAATGTAGGATTGATTACATATTCACCGTTAATAAGAGCAACTCTGACACCTGCAATAGGTCCGTTAAAAGGAATATCGGAAATAGTAACTGCTGCAGAAGCCGCATTAATGGCAATGATATCAGGTGTATTAATCTGGTCTGCTGATACTACAGTAGGAACAATCTGAATTTCACGGCTGAAAGCCTTTTCAAATAAAGGTCTCATAGGACGATCTATAAGACGACTTACAAGAATCTCTTTATCTTTAGGTTTTGATTCTCTCTTAAGAAAACCTCCGGGAATCTTTCCTGCAGCATAATACTTTTCATTGTATTCCACTGATACCGGTACATAATCGAGTAATTCACTTGGTTCATCAGAACAACATACTGTTGCAATAACTGCTGAACCAGCATAGTGTGCATAAACGGCACCGTTAGCCTGTTTTGCGATTTTCCCTGTTTCAAATACAAGATAATCATCGCCAAGTTTGACTGAAACTTGTTTCAATTCTGACATAAACTTTCTTCCTCTTTCTTTTTTTTGTTCTTTTGCTTAAACGCAACAAAGCTCCGGTAAAAACCGGAGCTGAAATATAATTACTTATTTTCTAAGTCCAAGCTGCTCAATCAAAGTACGATACTTATTGATATCACAGTTCTTGACATACTTCAAAAGACGTCTTCTCTGACCGATCATTTTAAGAAGACCACGGTTTGATGTATGGTCTTTCGGATTGGCTTTAAAATGCTTCTGCAAATCATTGATTCTTGCTGTAAGAAGAGCAATCTGAACTTCAACAGCACCTGTGTTCTTATCATTACCACCGAATTTAGTAATGATTTCCTGTTTTGTTTCCTTTGTAACCATCAGTTACACTCCCAAGGTATAATTATTTAACAGACGATATCTGACCCTCATGGGGAATATACGTTCTGCCAAGCAATCTTTCCACCTTCTTAAGATTACCTGTTAAGAGACATCTGCGGATCAAAGAGCTGCTCACAACTTCTCCGTCAACGAGAACGCCGGGAACTACTTTAAGAAAAGCAGATGAAGTAAAACGGGAGAGGTATTGTTCTATTTCAACAACAGAAGCACAGGATGACGAATTACCGCACCTGAAATCCTCGCCCACTACCATCGCTCTGACATCGTACGACGTACACAGCAAAGCAATGAACTCTTCACCTGAAAGTTTACTCATATAAGAAGAAAAGTCAATTACACAATGATAATCTAAAGCCAATTCATTCAATAAATTATCCCTTTCATCAGCAGAAATGATATCTTCGGCCTTAGTTTGCAGCCCTAAAGCCATTTTCGGATTGATATTGAAACTAATCAGAACAGTTTTTGCATCAAGTAGATTTGCAATTTTCTTACATGTCTTGAGAATTTCCATATGACCGAGATGCAGACCGTCAAAGACACCTATTGTAATAACACTCGGTATTTTTCTGAATGAAATATCACCAAACTTCTTCTCAATCATAATTCAGAGCCTTGTATAAGAATTCAGCTCTTCTAGTAACTTCAACGCCGAATCTGCTTTGACGGCGGACAATTTTTCCGTATCATCATAATCAATTGCAAATTCCAGTTTAAAAGGTCCTATCTGAGTTCTTCTCAACTGTGTCAAATATGCACAACTTGAACATAATTTCCCCAAATCTCTTGCATAAGATCTTATATATGTACCTTTGGAAACATGCAATTCAATATTAAGCACAGGAGCATCATAGCCTAAGATTTTATAATCATAGATTTCAACATTCCGCCCCTGAAGCTCAACTTCCTTTCCGGATCTTACAAGTTGATAACTGCGTTTACCATTTACATGCAATGCACTGTAAACGGGTGGAACCTGTAAAATTTTACCTTTCAGTTTTCTTACGGCTTCTTCTATAGTTTTAAAATCCGGAACAGGTTTTTCGTCAATTATTTCTCCTTCAGGATCCAAAGTGTCTGTTTCCTTTCCGAAATAAATCGATGCAACATATTTTTTATCCAGCCCCATGAAAAGACTGTTAAGCTTTGTATATTTACCGCAAAGTGCAATCATCAAACCGGTTGCAAATTTGTCAAGAGTCCCGCAATGACCTGTTTTGTCATTTACATAACGCTTTACATAATTCAGACAAGAAAAAGATGTAACATCAGGGCCCTTATTGATAAGTACAATAGCATCAGTTCTGTTCATTTGTTTTTAATGAATCCAGCAATTCATCAATTCTTCTGGCATTGAGATATGTTTCATCTGCAAGAAATGTAAGTTTTGGAGTATTCTTTGTTTTCAAAACTGCAGCAAGCCTGGCCTGAATAAAACCCGCTGCAGACTGCAGTGCTTTAACAGAATTTCCCAATTGTTTCTCATCAAGGCAATTTACATACAAAGTAGCGTAAGCATTATCTTTTGAAACAGACACATCCGTTATACTGGCAAACCTTGACAATTTGGGATTTTTGATATCTCCGTTTACTATCAAGGTATTTACAGCCTGAATGATTCTACTATGTAATCTGTTCTGAATATAGTCGCTCATCAGATAATCACTCCGGTATCTTCAAGTTTTCTGGCAGTTTCCTGAATTTCTACAAATTCAATAATATCCCCTTCTCTGATATCCTGGAAGTTTTCTATACCGATACCGCATTCAAAACCGGCAGACACTTCACGGGCATCATCCTTGAATCTCTTAAGTGAAGAAATCTTCAAAAGTTCTTTACTGAGCTGAATATTATCTCTTACAACTCTGCAATAGTTATTTCTTCTTACGCATCCGCTGTTGATGAAACATCCGGCAACAATACCGACCTTAGGTACTTTGAATACCTGTCTGACTTCAGCTGTTCCCACATCTATTTCCGTCTTCTCTGGAGAAAGCATACCTTCCATTGCTGCCTTAACATCATCAACCACATTATAGATTATGTTATATTTGCGTATATCAATGTGTTCTTCATCTGCTCTAGTTTGAGCTTTTGCAGTAGGACGGACATTAAATCCTATAACCAAAGCGGGATTTTCACTTGCAGAAGCAAGGTTGATATCATCTTCTATAATAGCACCGGCTGCAGCTCGTATTACTCTTACACGGATTTCCGGTGTACTGAGTTTCTCAAGTGCCATCTGCAGAGCCTCAACAGACCCCTGAACATCACCTTTTATGACAAGGTTTAGTTCTTTTGCTTCGCCCTCGTGCATAACTTCAAACATATTTTCAAGAGTTACTTTCTTATATCTGTTAGCCTGATTCAATCTTTCAAGTTCCTGTCGTTTAGCTCCGATCATTCTTGCCTGTTTTTCATCTTCGCAAACCTGAATAGGATCGCCTGCATTCGGAACATCAGACAAACCAATTACTTCAACAGGAGTAGAAGGACCGGCTTCTTTGATTTTTCTTCCGCGGTCATCAAACATAGCTCTTACACGACCAGAATAAATTCCGGCTACATAGTAATCACCCTGCCTCAAAGTACCTCTCTGTACCATAACGGAAGCAACAATTCCTCGTCCCTGATCGATTCTGGCTTCCAATATTTTACCTTCTGCTCTGACTTTTGGATTGGATTTAAGTTCCATCATTTCAGACTGAAGAAGAATAGTATCAAGAAGATTATCAATACCAATTTTCTTTTTTGCAGAAATCTGACAGTACAGAGTCTTTCCGCCCCATTCTTCCGGGAGTAAACCTTTATCTGAAAGCTGTTGCATTACCCTGTCCGGCTTTGCTTCCGGAAGATCAATTTTATTTATAGCAACTATGATAGGAACATTTGCAGCTTTTGCATGATCAATAGCTTCCAGAGTCTGAGGCATTACCCCGTCATTTGCAGCAACAACAAGAACTACAATATCCGTAATCTGAGCACCACGGGCACGCATTAATGTAAATGCAGCATGTCCCGGAGTATCTAGGAAAACAACATCTCCTTTTTGCGGAATGCTTACCTTATAAGCACCTATATGTTGTGTAATACCTCCGAATTCTCCGTCAACTACATTAGTCTGTCTTATTGCATCAAGAAGTTTTGTCTTACCATGGTCAACATGACCCATGACAGTAACAATCGGAGCTCTGGAAATAATATCCTCATCTTTATCTTTTTCGCTTTCAATTACTGTTTCCTGATAGAGGTCGATAAGATGAACCTGACATCCGTATTCTTCAGCAATAATAGTAGCTGTATCGCTGTCGATACTCTGGTTAATGGATACCATCATTCCCATGGAAAAAAGTTTGCTGATAATTTCAGAAGCTTTGATGTTCATTTTTTTTGCAAGGTCACTGACAGTTACAGAAGCCATAATATCTATATTCTTTGCAACAACGGCAGAAGGTTCATTTGACTTTTTCTTTCCGTATTGCTTCAGTTCTAATTCATCTTCATTCTGTTCATGTCTCCTGTCACGACCTTTATCCTTGGAAAATACCCTCTTATTTTTTCCTTCCGGAATTGAATCACCACCAAAATTATTTCTTGATGGACCCTTATTGAATCCGGGTTTGAAACCGGTATTTGAACCGTCTTTCTTAAAATCTTTATTATAAGGACCCTTCTGATTGCCTCTTGGTGTGTAAGTACCGGTGATAGGTTTTCTTTCACCGTTCTGGTTTTGAGATCTAGGATAGCGCGGTCTGATAACCTGCCCGTCCTTTCCGTAATTTACACCGCCAACAGAACCTACTGGACCAGATGATTTAGGCATTACGGAATTCTTAGGTAAAATAGGAGGAAGATTTGCACCTGAGATAATAACCGGACCATTGTTTATAACTGTATTGGCAGCAGTGATTTTTTTAACAACCTTTTTGACCGGCACTTCAGTTTTTTTTACAACAGTTTTCTCAACAGTTTTCTCAACAGTTTTTTCAACCGGCTTTTCTACTGCAGCAGCAACATCATTAACCGGTTGTGATTTGACTACTACAACAGGCTTTTTCTTAAGAACAACAACTTTCTTTTTTTCAACCTGAGTATTGTTTGCTGCAGCTGCAGGCTGTACAACCTTTACTTCTGCAGGACGGCTCTGTTTAATCAATGTTGCCTTTGGTTTATTTTCTTCTGGCATCTAATCAAATCACTCCTCTTCAAAACTGATTGCTACATGGCAGTTCGGACACTCTGTCATACCTATCTTAATCGGATGTCCGCATTCTGGACATTCAAACTCTTCCGTATCGTCAGATTCGCTATCAACAAATTCTACATTGGCATTGATAACTTCTTTGATTCTGTTGATTTCTTCATCAGAAATATCTCCGAGATCTTTTAGTTCTTCATCAGAATAGTCAAGGAAATCTTCAACATAAAGAATATCATGTCTTGCAAGCCTTGCAGCAAGATCAGCATCGAGATATTCGTCTAAGGAAAGTCCGTCTTCTTCTGAGTATTCTTCAGATTGAGAAACATCAGAAATATCATTAAGATCAGTGCTGAATGCAGCATCTGCAGCAGCTCTGGCCTGTTCGAAAATAGGCATACTCTCAAAATCTTCCTGAGTTTTGACATCAATCAGCCAATCACACATTCTGTTAACAAGACGAACATTCAAACCCTGTTTTCCGATGGCAAGTGAAAGCTGGCTGGGATCTACAATTGCAACAGCAGATTTTTTGTCGTAATCAGTAACATATATTCTATCTACTTTTGCAGGAGAAAGGGCATTAGAAATGAATTCAAGAGGATTCGGATCCCATTTTACAACATCGATTCTTTCATCGTCGATTTCTTTCATAATTGTCTGAATGCGAACACCCTTCAATCCTACACATGTTCCGACTGCATCAACATCTGTTTTTTTAGGCCAAACTGCAACTTTGGTTCTGTAACCCGGCTCGCGGACAATTTTTACAATTTCAAGTCCGGGATCTTTTACGGACAGTTCAGGAACATTGATATAAAAGAGTTTTTTGATGAAATCATCACTTGCTCTGGAAAGCAAAACACGGATATTTTTATCATTTTTCTCATCAGGACTGACTTTTTCTACATAACAGCGGATTCTGTCACCTTTCTGATAGATTTCCTTTGGACTCTGATTCTTTTTAGGAAGGAAACCGGATGTTTTACCTATATCTATCATCATGTCGCCGTCTTCATGGATTGTCTGTACATAACCGTTGATGATTTCTCCGACCTTACTTTTGAACTCAGAATATAGCTCATCCTTTTGAATTTCCCTTATCTGACTCTGAGCTCTCTGTTTTCCGGTCTGAACCTGACCTCTATTGAAAGTCTTAGGATCTATGGAAATCAACAGCTCATCTCCGACTTCAGCTTCATCTGTCAACTCCAAAGCATCAGAAAGAGAAATTTCCATTACTTCATCTTTGAAATCTTCATCTGCTACAACTACTTTTTTTGACGCAAGTTCTACAGAACTGTAATCATCTGCAAAAGTTACAACAGCATTTTCATCTGTGTGGAACTTATTCTTATAAGTGGCCTTCAGAGTCTGTTCAATTGTATCAATTACCAATTCAAGTGAAATACCCTTTTCATTAACCATTGCATCAATGGCATCTCTAAGTTCAGACATTATGTTTCTCCTTATCGGAAGCAAATACATATTCAAGTTTTGCTTTCTGAATATCGTTAAAATTTATTTTTAAATCTTTGCATTTTGCATTTTTATCTTCAATATAAACATCTGTAAGTAGGACAGATTCACTGTCAGTTTCAGAAATAGTACCGATAGCATAGGAGGAAAGAGATAGGACATATACTCTGACTCTTTTCCCGAAAAAAACAGAAAATTCATGGCAATCCCTGAATGAACGCTGAATACCCGGTGTAGATACTTCCATCGACAGATTATCTCTACCGAACTCAAGTTCAAGTCTGGGTTGGACAGTTCTGTGAAAACGCTCACAATCATCAATTCCGGTTTCACTGCCACGAACCTGAATTGTAATTGAAATATGAATCTCGGAAGCGTGAACCGTCTTGTTTATATCCACAACATCCATTCCGAGTTGAGAGGCAATTTCAGAGAGCGTGTTATATAATTCGTTTCTGATTATTTCATTTCCCAGCATCAAAACTCCATAAAAAAGGGACCGAAAAGCTCGATCCCTTAAAACAATGTTTTAATTATCTATCAGAAAAATACATAATTACCGAAACAATGTCAATTGAACTTGTTACATTTCAACAAATAAAGTCAATCCTCTTACATCTTTTACATCAGATGCCCTGATAAGATCCATTGCCGAACGAATTGTGGAACCTGTTGTATAAACATCATCAATTACAACAAATGATGAATCTTTGTATTTTTTGACAGTTTCGGCATTTATAATAAATTTATTTTCTGCAGTAATTATTCGATCGTTTTTATTCAATAATTTTTGCTGAACAGTGGCATTGTTTTTCAAACAAAGCAATTTTTTGTTATCGAGATGAGAAGATATTTCATACATCTGATCCCAGCCCCTCTTTTTAATAGATTCATCTGAAGAAGGAACAGGTATGACAATTTCTTCTTTATCTATATAGTCTTTTAATATATGGGCAAAAAACTTTGACATTTTCTTTTTGAACCTGAATTTATAATCAAATAGCAAATCTCTTGAAAACAAATCTTTATAATCAAAGACGGATTGTATTCTGTAATCGGGATAATTTGTACAAACAGGACATTTATATACAGCAGACAAAACAGGATAACCGCATACTGCACATCTTACCAAATAGTTGTCAATTCTGGATTTATTGATTCTTTCATAACAGAAGTCACATATTCCATATTTATTGAAGTTAATTGCTTTACAGCAGAGACAAAAATTCAAATGATTGATCAGAGAACCTTTTCCTTAAGTTTGGAAAGAATAATCATTGCCTGCATGGGAGTACATTCATCGATATTGATTCTTTCCAATTCTTCCATCACTTCTTTTGAATTTGAGAACTCTTCGGACTGGGGAATATCTGAAGAATCATCAGAAATGAACAAACTGTTTTGAGACATATTATAATCCGCAAAGTGCTTATTTTGAAAGCTCTTTGCTTCTTTTACAATCGAATATGGGATTCCGGCCATTTGAGCAACATGAATGCCGTAACTGGAATTAGCCACTCCGTCAACTACTTTTCTTAAAAATGAAATCTGACCATTTGATTCTTCAACTTTCAGTGTCTGAAGATGAATGTTTGAAGAATCCAACATTGTCAATTCATGATAATGAGTTGCAAATAAAGTTTTACAGTTTACACTGACAAGATTGCGCATTACAGCATAGGCAATTGACATCCCGTCTTGAGTACTTGTACCTCTGCCGATTTCATCCACAATTACAAAGCTTCTATCGGTACAATTTCTGAGGATATAAGCAGTTTCCTGCATTTCAACAAGAAATGTTGATTCTCCGCGTGCAAGATTGTCAGAAGCACCGACACGGCAGAATATTTTATCAGTTAACGGAATTCTTGCTTCATCGGCAGGAACGAAACACCCAATATGTGCAAGAAGTATAATCAAAGCATTCTGTCTGAGAAAAGTTGATTTTCCGGCCATATTTGGACCGGTAATAAGGGAAAACCGTATTTTCATATCAAGATTATTGGGAATGAAGTTCATTTTACCGACCTGCTTTTCCACAACAGGATGTCTGCCGTTACTGATATACAATTCATCTCTTTCGGATATTTCAGGACAGGTGTAATCCGAATCCAATGCCAATGTAGCAAAAGATTGAAATACATCAAGTTCAGAGATGAAATCTCCTATTGAATTCAATATATCAATGCATTCAATAACCTTCCTGCAGATATTTTCATATAGATATTGTTCTCTTTCCTGAGCTCTTGCCTCAGAAGAAAGAATATCTTTCTCAAAATTCATTAACTCTTCCGTTGTAAACCGTTCACCGTTGACAAGTGTCTGTTTTCTGTAAAAATAATCCGGACATCTTACTAACTGACCTTTCGGAACTTCAAGGAAATAACCGTAAATTTTGTTATATCCGATTTTAAGAATGGTAATACCTGTTTTTGTTTTTTCTTTTTCAAGATAGTTTTTCAACAGTTCATCACGCTCATTTCTGATTTTTCTCAGATAATCCAATTCTTCGTCATAACCTTGAATAATGACTTTTCCCGGATTGTATTGACCTAGAAAATCGGGATTTACTGAATTTTGAATCTCATTCATTAGTGAAGAAACTTTCTGAAGTGAATCGGAGGTAATCGAATCATCAAATAAAGCACTGTACTTCTCAGGATTAGATGAAACAAGTTCAAAAAAAGTACATATTGACTGTTTAATTCCTACTAAATCATGCGGAGTTCCGCGTTTCATGAGTATTCTGGTAACAAGACGGTTCAAATCCAATGAAGCAGCAATTGAATCTCTTACCCTGTTAAGCTCATTTATATCTGAAGTAAAATACTTTACCCAATTCTGTCTGAACTTTATACGCTCTATATCATGCAGAGGAAAAGATAAGTACTGTTTCAGAAGTCTTAATCCGGAATAAGTCTTACATCTGTTGATTGTTTCACATAAAGAATACTTTGAAGAACCGTCATTCAGATTTCTGAACAGTTCCAGATTCTTTCTTGAGGATTCATCCATTGAAAGGTAATCATTCTGTTCATCAATTCTGTAATTTTTAATCTGTTTTACGGGACTTTTAGCAGTTTCCTGAATATATTTCAACAAAGCACCTGCAGCAGTACATATTCTGTCGTTTTCTTTAATTCCAAAAGCTGTAAGACTGTTAACCTGAAGATGATTACATAAAAGCTCAAAACTTTTCTTCTGATTGAAATACCATGGAGCCAATTTGGTAATCATACAAGGATACAAATCTATTGCTTGTTTGAAATCAGAATCCAGATAGTATTCATCTTCACAGACAAGAATTTCATTAGGGGAAACCTGCTGAAGAACCTGTCGTAAATCCGGAACCCTTTCTTTCTTACTGAGATTCCTTAAAACAAAATCTCCGGTTGTAATATCACAATAAGCGCAAAAAGACTGAAAAACACAAAAAAGATAATTGAAATTACGACTGTCGATAAAATCTTCATCAACCACGGTAGCGGGAGTGATAATCCTCACAACTTCCCTCTTTGCCAAAAATTTGGCAGATTCCGCAAGTTCAGTCTGTTCGCAGATTACAATTTTCTTTCCTTCATCCAAAAGACGCTTTATGTAATTTTTAGCTGCATGGAACGGAATCCCGCACATCGGAGAATCTCCTTTGTGCGTTAGAGTGAGGTTTAACAAAGAAGAGACCTCTAATGCATCCTCATCGAACATCTCATAGAAGTCTCCCAATCTGAAGAACAATATCTTATCAGCATATTGCTGTTTGAATTCATGATATTGTTTCATCAAAGGTGTTTCAGCCATTTGATTCCTTTATATCATACTTGTAGAAATTGCAAGTACGAATTTCATACCGGCATTATCCTTGTCATTTCCGTTGAATATAGAACCTTTTGTCCAGTTAAATGAACCTGAATTCAATTTTGTTCCGGTTTTGACAAGATATAAACCTAGAGGGAAACCCGGTACTTTGAATTTTACACCAAATCCTGCAGAATAATACCAATTCAGACCTTTACTGAAATCATCATAATCCTTGACAATGGCAGTTGCGCTTGCAAATACCTCAGCATTGAGAACATTCTTAATAAGAGGATATGAAATCTCTGCCATATTATCCCAAAGGAAAACCTGATCGAAAATAATGTCGTGACCTCTGGCGATTGTCATACCGTCAATGTAAAGCATTTCATATTTTGTAGCACCAAGATGAGGGTCATGAAAACCGAAACCTTTGTTTTCAGTATCTTCATCATTTTTGTAAAGCTGAGGAAGCATAATACTTGCATTTGTAGAAGCTGCAAACATAAGATTATTCTGCTTTTCTTCTTCTCCGAATGAAGCTAACTTAAGATATCCGGCCAATCTTGTCGATACTTTCTGATAGTTTGATAGTCCTTGGAGCAAACCGCCGGCGTAGGTAAAAGTAGCATTGAGAATGTAACCCTTCGTAGTGTTGGTAATATAGTCTCTGCCATCCCATTGAACACCGAAATTCAGCTTGTTGGACAATTGCCATGCATCATGATATTTTTTTGTTAGATATTCAAAAGGTTCATACTTATCATCATCATAAAAAGCCTTGTTCAGAGATACGGAAAGACCGCCATTCAAACTCAGTCTGCCCTTATTCCATACATAAGTATAACCTGTGTTATACCCGAGACCGATGGAAATCAATCTGTAATCCATAAGATGCTCTGAAGCAGGATACTCACCGTTATTCATCTTCCACTTTTCATAAGAGTCTATACCCAAAGGAAATGCATCCTCGGAATTTCTTCCGTCGTAATATTCCGAAGCAGGATTATTCTGCAGTTCTCCTTCATATTTATTGTGTGAAAAGTTAATTGAAAATGAATTAGCCCATCTGTAATTTTTAAACCAGTTGTCTCCCAAAGAGATGGACAAGCTCTGCGAATCAGGTGAAAGATTGGTTGAAACACTTATATCTTTTGCAGTTCCGAGAAGATTATGATTTGACCAAGACAAAAAACCCGAAACCGGGAATCCGTCAACATTTCCGCCGAAAGTAGCACCGAACTGAATATCCATTTGCTGCCCTTCAGTAACCTTAAACTCTACTATGATACCGTTTTCTGCTTCACCGAAGTAAATGTCATAGTTAATATCGGAAAGAAGACCTGTGTTGTAAATGTTCTGAGCGCTTGTTATCAAATCATCTTTGGAAAAGATTTTTCCTTCTTGCAAAGTGACTTCCCTTCTCATTACATATTCCTTGGTTTTGGTAAGACCTGTAATGAGAATTTTTTCAACATGACATTGTTCACCTTCATCAAGGATAATGTTATAGCTTATACGATTATTGTCTTCATCCTTGGATTCTTCAATCTTGAACTGACAGCCAATATAACCATTGTTATAATATTTATCACTGATAACGGAAATCTGTTCATTCACCGTCTGCATATTCAGTACGGCACCGTCTTTAATGGTAATCAGAGATTCGAGCTCTTCATTTGAATAAACGGTATTGCCGGAAACCTTAAGACCACCGAAGTACCACTGTTTTCCCTCTTCAATGACATAAGTAACGGATACTTCAGCAAACTTTTCGTTTTCTGAAGGAATCAAATCTATTCTGGTATCGACAATTTTTGCATCAATGTAACCGAGGTTAGCATAATTGGCAAGAATAACGCCTTCATCAGCTTTTAATTTGGTTTTATCAAGAAGTCCGTTGTAAAACAGAGACTTGAATTTAGTTTTGGTTCCTTTTCTCAAAACAGATGAACTGACATTCGTATTACCTTCAAATTCAATCTTTACAATGCGAGTCTGCACACCTTCCTCTATGGAAAAATGCAGTTCAACCGTGTTTTTACTTTCATCAAGATTCCATGTCATAGAAACAGGAAGAATATCGAAACCTTTTGTCTGATACAGATTCTGTACTTCAAGAATACCATTGGAAACGAAATTGATGTTGGTAATATCTATGAATTTTCCTGCTGCATAATGATTAAGTCCGGCGTTGATATCAGAAGATTTAACCCTGTCATTTCCTTCATAGACAACTTCGGAAATAAGAGGAAGTTCATGGAAGGTAATCGTAAGTTTGATTTTGTCTTCATCGTCAAGAGAAGATACAGAAGCCTGAATGTATTCAATTCCTTCTGTAGAATTGATTTTTCTCTGCATCTCTGAGAATGTTTCATCCGAAAATGGTTGACCTATGTAATCATCCACAATCTTTTCCAATTGTTTGGAGGACACATTTTTCAACCCCACAGCCTCATATTCTTTCAGAATTTTGCCTGAATACCATGCTTGTTCGGCAAATAATGAGCACATTACAAGAACTGAAAGAATCAGGATGGAAACAATTTTCTTTTTCATAAACACTCCGAAGTACATTATTAAAGTTTAAATCTTTTAGAGTAGCTAAACCCAATGGTATCTAAAAAGTTCAAAACAGACAACTCTTGCGGTTGCATGAACAAACTGAAATTCCCCAAAGGATTATCCCAATCACAGCTGAATTCAATATCCAGATTCAAATCATCAGTAAGGAAATGACCGTAATTGAGATTACGTCCCTTATGACCGGAATCTTTAAGCAGCAAAGTCATTTTTGCAAATATTGAATCATTTATATACTTTCCCGCATATAAGGTTGTTCCGTTAAGATATTTTGCAAGAAGATTTGAAGAAGTTTCATAACCTGGAATTGCATTGATAATGATATTCTGAACCAACGGAGATCTGAAAGAAAGAACATCCAGATTCAGAGAATCCTTTATTACACTGTTAATCGAATAATTTCTGTTAGTATTGACAATTCCGAGTGATGTAATGGTATCAGTAGCTATCGCAGCTGCATTTGCAATTCCGCTGAATGACACATTCTGGTTTTCTCCGGGTAAGATTGATTGCCCTAAAATTGACAGAATTTCTTTTTCGGTGTAATACGGAACACTTTCAAATCCCGGATTCAAATCAGAGAAAGTTGCATTATTGAGAATCAGATATATATCTACCCGCTTGCCATTAGCATCGTATTCTCTGAGCTTTGCGGTAAGATCTATGGCAAAATCCAATCCGGCTTGTCCCAAAACCGGTTTAGACAGTATCAACTGACCTTCAGTAACTGAAAAGTCATTATGAATGTAAGAGAATCTTCCTGTTTTTATCTGTAAGGTCCCTTCTCCCGTATTGTTATTTGTAATCATACTATGATTGAAATTAAGCTTTTCTCCTTCCTGAATCGTAAAATTCATAAAAGGATTCTGCTTTGATGGATAATAAAAAACAACATTGTTCCCTATAGTCAAATCAACATCAGCGGTACAGTATAAATTCACATATTCAAACCATTCGGGAACTTCATCCAAAGTAAAAGAAACATCGGCATCAGAAACTTCAATCTCTGTATCAATGCCGAGTTCATTGTTTCTATACCATACATTTATAAATCCTGATGTATTTCCCCTGATATTTACAGACGGATTTCCCTTAATCGGAATCCAAAGATCAAGTGAGTTTTCATATACATCAATGTTAACATTCAAATCATTTACTGATAAAGAATTAAGCTTTAAATCCAAATCCATATAAGCACGATAGAAGCGTCCGTCTGATGAAGAGTTTCCGATAATCTGAACTTGTCTGGATGAAACATCATGTTCATGAATACTGAGAATCATATTTCTGATTGACAATGTCTGATTGGGAAGATAAAAGAGCCCCAAATCAAACGATTGAATGAAAAGAGTCCCGTACATAGAAGGATCGGAAGAAGGACCTATTACCAAAACAGAACCTTCAATTATACCGTCTTTCGTTGACATTATAGGTGTACTGATGAACTGATCCAAAAGATTTGCCGGTATGAAAATATCGGAAACCATCAAATCTATGTTATCGTCCAAGTAACCTTCAGCATGGAATCCTATTAAAAAAGCAGGATCTACATCTATATTCAAAAAGTTTTCTGTAATGTTGAAACTGCCTTTTATCATATCGCTGTTGAAATTCAGATTATCTCTGGAAAGAATCAAATCTACATCTGTGTTGATCAGACTGATTTCATTACCAATATAAAAATCTCTGAGGTGAAGATTGAATTCGGCATCTACATCGATACCGGCAAGGGACAAGGCTCCGAGAACCAAAATATCAAGTTTAGCATTCAGTTCAACAGTTCCTCCCTGTTCCACATCCTTATCCAAATGATGTCTGACTGTTTTGAAAACTGCCTTTGAAGACAGGGATCTGTTTATAAAGTCTATATCAAGGAAGAAATCATCAATGTTAAAAATACCGATTTTGCCGGATGCTTTATAGAAATCCAGTTTTCTTTCCTTATACCTTGCCTCAAAAAACAGTTCTTCAAATCTGCAATCAGCAAAAAATCCGATAGAATCATTACCCAGCAGATTCAAAGAATAGTTCAAATTTCCCGAATTTATCATTGAAAAGCTGTATTCATTGTTTTCAGCATAGGCTTTTATGAAATCTGTTCGGTTTTGTTTGAATAAATTTACATCACAGAACAATGATTCTGTATTCCCTGATAAAATTTCAGGAAGACTTTTATACTCAAAATGAGCAATTCCGATATAATCAGTACTTACATCATTTGAATCAATATGGAGATTTTTAAAATCAAAGGTATTCTGTGTAAAATCAAAAGAGAAACCGAAACTGAGAATATCCGATACAACAATATCAAAATTCCGGCATGAAAAATCAAATTTTCTGGAAGAAGAGTCTATTACTCCCTTTAAATATGCATCTGCTATTAAATTTACATTATTATCGAAATAAAGAGAAAAATCATTCAACATAACCTCAGTATCAATAACGGAGTCGGACAAAGATATCTGCACATTGGATTTTCCGCTGTTCATAACAATGCTTTTAGTACAGTTGTCGTAATATGCAGAAAAATCGTAGTAACCGTTTTGGGTCTTTATATCAACAGCAGTCTGTATATTTGCTGAACTATCCCAGTTAACATGACCGTTTAATCCGAATTCAGGCTTATCCGGAATACTGCCGCTGAGAATATAGCCCTTATTATCCGAGTCCAACGCAAATGAAACTGAACATAATTCTTTCCCTGATCCTGCATTCTGGAGCAATAAACGACCTTGCGGGAAAAAGTTATTGAAATCAAGAGAGCCTGAATATGACAATCTTTTATCAAAACCTGTCAATGCCAGCGAATTGAATTCAATAATACTACCTGTTGATACTGCTTCAATAGAAGCCGCAAGTGTTCTTCGGGTTTTAGCCAAAATCAAATCATTTGCTATTAAATTCAAAGAAAGTCTGCCGGATTTATCGTCAGAAGAAACGGAACCATTATAAATAAAACTTCCGTTAAGTTTGGTTATATCATCAAAATTTTTTCTGTATTTATCTGATATAATGTTTTCAATCATTGAAACATAACGATTTATCTTAAAATCAGTAAAATAACTTCTAAGATTGGTTGTTTTGTTTTTGAAATCAAATGAAGAATTCAAAATCAGTTCATTACCGAGATTGGCAGATAGATTAAGATGTTCTGAATCGTATTTTTCAATACTGATAAAGCTGTTTTTCAAATCCGACAACTGTAAACCCCTGATTTCAAAATCAGAGTTGATATAGTTATCAAGGTTTTTAAGATCTTTCAAGGATTTCAACTGTGTATCGAAATTTAATTGACCTGAAAAGTTGTCAATACCTTTTATTTGACACTTTCCGTTGAAGAAAGTCTGTAATTCAAATTCAGATGCAAGATTATCGGAAGATGCCAGACTCAAAAACAAATCCGACAATGACAATTCATCAATTTTATATTCATAGGTTTCATAAATTCCAACAGAATGAGAAGAAACAAAAAACTGTTTCTCTCCTGTTCCCGGTAAGAACGAAACTGAAGCGGAAACAGAATCAAAAGAAAAACTTTTTCCTTTGTAAACGGCGCTTCCCTTTTGAATATCAGACGAAAATTCATAGTTTTCAGAATCTCTGTTCAAATTTATATTGTAAGAAAAGTTCATTTTATTGACTGTTCCGGGAATCTCCATATACGAGATTCCTGCAGAATCAAGAGAGCCCGTTCCTTTTACAAGTCCATTTGTAAGAGAAAAATCTGCATTAAATAGTTCAGCATGTATAAGGTCCGTTAATACTAATTCTCCGACACGGAAATTAATATTGTGCCTGTAATCCGATGCAACCTCTATATCGGAAACAGCAACATTTGTATTCAGGCTTTTGATATAACCATCCAGTTGAGGAATATTGCACTTTATGGAATTAAGAGTCAGATTGTTTTTCAGAACAGCCTGAATACCGATTTTATCAGATGTTTTTATTGTATTTCCGTTGAAATCGGCATAAAAAGAAAGATCGTTGACTGAAAGATTCAATGAAAAATTCTTTAATGTTTCGATAACTGAAAAGGACTCTTTTTTTTGAGTGAACAGGTAATCATATAAAACCTGAGAAAAACGGAAATTGACATCATCCAACCTCAAATTGAGATTCATCTGTTCTGATTTGATGATTCCTTTAATGAGGGAACCCAAGCCCGAAGATACAAAAAAGTCCGAAGCATAGAAAACTTCCTCACCGGAAATTCTAATCTTCAAATCTGTTATTTCTATATGATTCAAAAAATTACGATTGATTTCGCTGAATGAGACATCAAGTTCCGATTCTGCTGTGCTGTATTTTTCAACAATATTGTACAATCGTTTGAGCTTATTCGGTTTGATTATAAGAACAGAAACAGAAATCAAAACTAATAAAACAATCATCAGAGCTGAAAAGAAATGTATTAAAGTCTTTCTGTTTCTCATTGTAAGAATGATATCCTTTTAACATAATATTAACAATTTCCGATACTTGTATTATTATGTTTTTACTCTTAAAACATTTTCAGGATACAACAGTGACAAATATTCTAAAAAATTTTTGGGTTCTGGAAGGTCTCGACGGCTCCGGTACTACAACTCAACTTAAAGCAATTACAGGCAGACTGAATGAAAAAGGAATAAAAAATTTCAAAACCGAAGAACCGACCGGCTATGAAACAGGATTGTTTTTAAGGAAAGTACTTAGCGGAGAAATCATAGTCCCGCAATCCACAGTAGCTTATCTTTTTGCATCGGACAGAGATAACCATATCAACAATACCGAATACGGAATATTATCCCATGTAAATAAAGGAGAAATTGTCGTTTCAGATCGTTATTTATTCTCTTCCCTTGCCTATCAGAGTATCGGATTCAATTACGAAAAAGTATGGGATTTGAATAAGAATTTTCCATTTCCTGAAATTATTATTTTCATAGATACACCACCTGAATACTGCATCAACAGAATTGACAGTAGAGGAAGCAAAAAAGAAATTTACGAAAAACTTGAATATCAGAAATTGGTCAGACTCGGTTATAAGAAATGTTTTTCATCACTTCCGGACAAATGTAAATTGATTACTGTTGACGGTACAAAAAGCATAAAAAATATTTCCGAAGAAATATTTGATACACTCAATATCTGATATTTAATTATTGCGACTGCTTATAATCCAATATAATATTTAAATAACGAGGTACTTACAAAACTGATATTTGTGATTGGATTTGGAAGTACCTCAAACGAATATTTTTAGGAGTGTGCAAGGATGAAAGCCTTGGATAATTGTGCTATTGAATTAAGTAACATCAGAAAAACTTTCGGTCCTGTTATAGCCAATGACGGAATAAATCTTAAGATTAATAGAGGAGAAATCCTTTGTCTTCTCGGTGAAAACGGTTCCGGCAAAACAACACTGATGAATATGTTGTCAGGTATATATCAACCCGATTCGGGCGAAATTTTTGCTGACGGAAAGAAAGTGACAATCCGTTCACCTCATGATGCATACAGCTATGGAATCGGAATGATACATCAGCATTATCATCTTGTGGATGTCTTTACTGCAGCACAGAACATTGTTTTGGGTCTTGAAGAAAAAATGGATATCAATGCAGTCAATGATAAAGTAAAGTCAATCTGCGAAAGATACGGTTTCATTGTTGACCCGAAGAAGAAAATATACGATATGTCAGTTTCTCAGAAACAGACTGTAGAAATTGTAAAAGTACTTTACAGAGGAGCTGAAATTCTGATTTTGGATGAACCTACGGCAGTTCTGACACCTCAGGAAACCGACAAACTGTTCAAAGTTCTGAGAAATATGAAAAAGGACGGAAAAGCCATTGTTCTTATTACTCATAAACTTGCAGAAGTTATGGATGTCTCTGACAAGGTGGCTATTCTGAGAAAAGGGAAATATATAGGTACTGTAGATACAAAGGATACATCACCACAACAGCTTACGGATATGATGGTGGGGCACAGTGTTACTCTTAATATAGACAGACCGAAGTACGACAAACCTGAAGACAAACTTATCATAGATGGATTGACTGTAGTTGACAGAGAAGGAATCAAGAAACTTGATAATGTGACATTTACAGCAAAAACCGGAGAAATTCTCGGAGTTGCAGGAATTGCCGGTTCAGGTCAAAAAGAATTGCTTGAATCAATTTCAGGTCTCTACCCTATTCAAAAAGGTTCAATTAAGTTCATCAATGATAAAGAAATAACAGAACTTGTCGGAAAAACTCCTACTGAAATAAAAAAAATCGGTGTAGGAATGGGATTTGTTCCTGAAGACAGACTTGGTATGGGGCTTGTAGGTTCAATGGGTATGACCAACAACATGATGCTTCGTTCATGGAGAGAAGGAAAAAGTATCTTCTTCAACAAGAAAAAACCACAACAACTCGCTGAAAGAGTCTGGAACGAACTTGAAGTAGTTACGCCGTCAACTGAATTTCCGGTAAGAAGAATGTCCGGTGGAAACATTCAGAAGGTACTTGTAGGACGGGAAATAGCTTCAAATCCTGCAGTTCTCCTCACTGCTTATGCCGTAAGAGGACTTGATATCAATACTTCCTATGCAATTTATAAATTGCTTACAGAAGAAAAAATGAAAGGTTCTGCAGTTCTGTACATTGGTGAAGAACTAGATGTTCTTCTTGAATTATGTGACAGAATTCTTGTTCTTTGTGACGGAAAAGTATCCGGTATAGTTGATGCCAGAAATACAACAAAGGAAGAAATCGGATTCATGATGACTACTGTAGGTGGAAAAGGAGGTAATAAATGATGAATTCAGAAAAAACAAAAGCTCCTTTGATTCGCCTTGCAAAACGTGATTCTATGAAATCAGGGAATGTATGGGCAATCAGAATCGGTTCTGTATTATTTGCTTTGATTTTAGGTTGTATCCCTATTGTCATCACCGGGAACAACCCGTTTAATGCTTATGGTCTTATAGTCAAAGGTTCTCTTTTCAAACCTTATTACATACAGCAGACAATAAAGATTATGGTTCCTCTTCTCGGGGCTGCCCTCGCAATTGCACCTTGCTTCAAAATGAAATTCTGGAATATCGGTGCAGAAGGTCAAATTACCGCAGGAGCTATGGCCTGCACCTATATTGCAATTCATTTTACAGGTAAATTACCTCATATTGTTCTTCTTCTGCTGATGGCTTTTGCCGCAGCATTAGTCGGCGGTTTTTGGGCATTTCTTCCGGGTTTTTTCAAGGCAAAGTACAATACAAATGAAACATTATTCACTCTGATGATGAACTACATCGCAATAGGAATCGTAGCTTGGTTACAAGGTGGTCCTTGGGAAGGAAGGAAAGGAACCCAGATGATCTATCTTTTTGATGATACTGTACATCCTCTGGCTCCGGATGCACTTCTTGAGGTTTTTCCTAAATTCAAGAGTTTTAAATTGGATATAGGATGGATTATAGTTCTTTTGATTCTGGTTTTCATCCATTTCTATATGAAATACTCGAAACACGGTTATGAAATTGCAGTTATCGGAGATTCTTTGAACACTGCAAGATATGCAGGAATGAATGTCGGTTGGATAATGGAAAGAACAATGCTTCTTTCAGGAGCAATCTGCGGTATTGTAGGTTTTATCTATGTAGCAGGTCTAAACCATACTCTTACGAGCAATGTTGCCAACGGAGTTGGTTTTACAGCCATTACAGTAGCTTGGCTTGCACAACTGAATGCTTTTGCAATGATTGCAATTTCTTTTATTCTTGCTGTTCTAACAAAAGGATCCAGTTTTCTACAACAACAAATCGGTGTTCCGGCAGCAATTTCTGATATTGTTTCCGGAATTCTGCTGTTCTGTATGCTTGGATGTGAATTCTTTATAAATTACAAAGTAATTTTCAAAAAGAATTCAAGTAAGGAGGTCAAATAATGGCTACTTTAATTAACCTTATTGCTGCTGCAGGTATGTTCGGAACTGTTTTGATGTTCGGGACACTTGGAGAGGTGCTTACTGAAAAATCCGGTAATATGAACCTCGGAGTTGAAGGTATTATGTATATGGGAGGAGCATTCGGTTTAATGGGTGCATATTATTATGACTCATCCTGTATTGCCGGAGGTACTTCTGCAAATCCTTTTTTTGCAATTCTTCTTGCTTTGGTTTATTCTTTTGCAGCAGGTGCTGTGGCTTCACTTTTATTCAGTTTTATCACCATTACACTAAGAGCCAATCAGAATGTAACAGGACTTGCTCTAACGATTTTCGGAACAGGTGTAGGAAAATTTACCGGTGAGCATATGCGTAACAAGGTTGGTGGATTTGTATCTCTTTCAACAAAACTTAAAGATGCATTTGCACTCTGCCCTATGCCTCAATTCCTCAAGGATATCCCTGTTATTGGAAAAACCGTATTCGGACAAAGTCTGTTTTTCTATTTGGCAATTGTTCTTGCAGTTGTAATGCATTGGTTTTTTATGAAAACAAAAAAAGGATTGTATTTAAGAGCTGTAGGTGAATCTCCTGTAACAGCTGATGCTGCAGGTATAAATATGACTGCTTACAGATATCTTGCAACCATTATCGGAGGAGGAATTTCAGCAATTGGCGGAATGGTTTATGTTATGACAACAGGTGGATGTACTTGGAACGAAGGTTCTCTTGCAGGTATCGGATGGCTGTCTGTTGCACTGGTTATTTTCTGTACATGGAGACCTCTTAATGCCATTTGGGGTGCATTGCTTTTCGGAGCATTGAAGATTATGTATATGAGAGTAATTTTGCTTTGGTTCCCTACAGAACTTTATAAAACAATCCCTTATGTAATGACTCTCATAGTTCTTATTGTATCAAGCATGAGAAACAATAAAGAAAAACAACCTCCTGCTTCTCTTGGATTAAATTATTTCAGAGAAGAAAGATAGATTAATCATAGAGCAAGTGGCGC
>JAZLEZ010000030.1:0-43901 GCA_045615505.1 Sphaerochaetaceae bacterium
TTTCTGCTGTTTCTAAAGCATTAAATGATTATCCTGACATAAGTTATGAGACCAAAAAAATGGTTTCTGACAAAGCAATAGAGATGGGTTACACTCCGAATCTTTTTGCTGTAAATCTTGTGAAAAATACATCAAATTCCATAGGTGTTATTCTGAGGGATGCAAATACCGTTTACGGTGAGATAATCAAACCTTTGAGTAATGCTGCCCGGAAATATAATCTTAACATCATTCTTTCGGATAGCAATAGAGACATTGAAGAAGAGAATAAGTGTCTTCAAACAATGGTGGAATCCCGTGTCAAATCAATTATTATCGCTCCGGTAAACAATGACTATGAAAGAATCCGAACAATTGTTGCAGATAGAGTTCCTGTTATCTTTCTCGGAAAAGCCGTAGCAAATTCCTGTTTGCGTTATGTTGCTGTTGACAGTAAAGCTGAAACACTTTTGGCAATGCAATTTCTGTTTGAAAAAGGACATAGAAACATAGCATTGATAGGAGACTCAAGACAGTCAAATTCGACTAAAATCAAGGTGGCTACATACACTGAATTTATGAAGTCCCATAAATTGCAACCTACAGTATATATGGACTCGGTATTGACAAATTCACTTATTGATTCCGGCTATTATGAAACTAAAAAAATGCTTTCCGAAAAGAAAAAGGTCTCAGCGGTTTTTGCAGTAAAAGATGATGTTGCAGTCGGTATATTAAAGGCTTTTAAGGAAGAGGAAATTAAAGTACCGGAAGAGATATCGGTCATAGGTTGTGACGGATCAATAGTCTCCGGAAACCCGCTGATTGAATTGACAACAGTTGGCTGGAACACAGAAGAGGTATCGGAAAGAATAATCGGAATTATTACCAGCCAGTCCGATAAACTATCTGAACCTTTCCTTGCAAAGCCATACTTGATTGAAAGAAAAAGTTGTGGAGACATCCACAGGAAAAAATAGAAATAATGCATTGATTTTTCAATGTATCGGGAGGTTTTATGAAAAAACTTTTAATGACACTCCTTATTGTTTCACTTGTATTTACATGTTTTGCAAATGGTACAAATGAAAACAAGGGAAGCGGGCTCACATCTGTTCAGGCTGCATTAAAAGATGCAGAAGGAATGAGCTGGGATGAGCTTTTGGTAAAGGCTAAAGAAGAAATCGGTGAAAACGAATTCAACATTTATGCTGTTTCAACACGATTGGATGTTGATACCTTCACAAAGAAAACCGGAATCAAGACAAAGACAACAGTTTTCAGTACAGCTGATTTGTATACAAAATATACAACTGAAGCAGAGGCCGGTGTTTATGGAGCTGATCTTCTTGTTGCTCTTGATGCTTATGAGATGGGTAATCTTATGGAAGAAGGATATGTAGAAAACTTCGTTCCGGAAGAATTCAAATCAATTCTTCCTGAAGAAGAACAGATGCCTTTGAATATCCAGTATGTAAGTTTTGCATTCTTCTACAACAACGACCATGGTAATCTCAAAAACTATGTTACAAACATGTGGCAGTTTGCAGACCCTAAGTACAAGGGAATTATCATGCAGAATCCTCTTTCAAACACAGCATTCATTAACAACATAATTGAAATGACAAAGCCTGAATGGGAAGCAAAGATTAAGAAAGCATACAAGGCCTATTACGGAAAGGAATGGGCTGCAAGCGAGAAGTTCTCATCTCCTGCATACGAATGGGCTTATGGCCTGATTCAGAATGGTGTATTTGAAGCAAAGGGCGGTACAATTTACAACAATACCATCAACGGAAAGCCGGGTACTATAGGATGTGTTGCATTCTCAAAGTGGAGAGAAGGTGATATCTCAACACTTACGGTTTGTCCTTTTGACTCGATTAACGGTGTTGGAGGAACTCTCTCAAAAACATTTGCTGTAACAAGTGCAAACGCAAAGTATCCTTATACATCAGCATTATTCATCTATTATCTCCTGACAGAAGAAGGATACGCAGCATATTACGGTGGAGACCCCGGTGGATACAGCAGCAATCCGAATGTTGTTCCAAGTGAAAAGGCTTTATCAAGAGGTGATAAACCGATTGATGTTTGGAAAATTTCAAGTCCGGGAGAAGATCCGACTTATGTTGCAGCGCATTACAATGAAATCTACACACAAATTGCTCAGTGGGTTGCAGAAAAGAAATAATTTTTTATGACTATTCCCGGGGAATTTTTCTCCGGGAAGTAAATTTTATAAAATACTATGGATAATTCAAAAATTCTTTCTAAGAGACAGCTTAAGCTGAACAGCATAAAATCGTGGTTGGGAAAACCGGAAAATGTTTTGGCTTTGATGTTTTTTATTGTTTTCACAATCCTTCTTGTTTATCCGCTTTTTGCGGTGGTTCGCTCTTCAATTACAGTGGGTCTGAAGGATTCAAAAATGTACTCTGCCATTTTCGGAGAAAACCTGAAAAAGGGAGATGTTACATTTAATAATTTCTCAATGCTTTTGGGAAGTAAATATACTGCTGAATATAGTAGGGGCTTCTTTTGGAAACCTCTTTTAAATAGTGTAATGCTTGCTCTCTTTGCAACTTTGTTTGCACTTCTTGCGGGTGGAATGATTGCTTTTTTAATTACGAGGACGAACCTTAAAGGAAAAAAGTTTCTTTCCGCAATTATGATGTTCCCATATATTATGCCATCGTGGACGCTTGCACTTGTTTGGAGGAATCTATTCCAGAATACTCAGGTGGGAGCCGGAATCTGCGGTTTCTTTGAGGCCATAACCGGAATCTGTGTCCCGTCTTGGATGGTTTTCGGGCTGTTCCCCTGTGTGGTTGTTCTGGGGCTTCACAATGCTCCTCTGGCCTACATTATGTTAGGGGGAGTATTACGCAATATGGATGCAAACCTTGAAGAAGCAGCTACAATTCTGAAAGCGGGAAGATGGAGAATAACAACCAAGATTACCGTCCCTATGCTGATGCCTACAATTCTGTTTGTATTCCTTATGTGTTTCTCCGGGGGACTGGCAACATTTGCAATTCCGAACTTTATCGGTTCTCCCGGTAATTTCTTTGTTCTCTCTACAATGCTTACATCCTTGTACAATTCTCCATATTCCGGACAAGCTTATGTAATGACAATCATTCTTATGATTTTCGGAATGGGTTTTCTGATTATGAATCAGAAAATTGTCGGCAACAGAAAGTCTTTTACAACAGTAACTGGCAAGAGCGGACAAGTATCCTATATTAAACTCGGTAAGGCTAATTATCCTGTATCAATTATCTTGATGATTATTGCCGGATTTGTTGCAATTTTTCCGATTGTATCATTTGCACTTGAATCACTTGTTGTAACACCCGGTGATTATTCACAATTGACTTTAAAGTTCTGGTTAAGTCGTGAGAACCTATCAGATTTCTTCAGAAATGTCGGTTGCGGAATTGTATTCAACAAGACTGTATGGGGTGCAATGTGGAGTTCGATTAAGTTGTCTTCTATGGTTGCTCTTACGGTTGGAACAGTGGGCTTTCTTATAGGTTATTGTGTTTCAAAAAAGAGAAACTCAAAGCTGGCATCAATGGTTTCTGCTTATTCATTCTTTCCGTACCTGATTCCTACTATGGCCTTTGGTGCAATATGGCTTGCCGTTTCTTCAAGGCTGTTGTTTTTAAGAGGCACCCTGTTATTGCTGGTAATTGTAGGTTCTTTGAAGTATCTTCCGATTTCTGCACGAAATGATACAAATGCCATGATGCAACTTTCAGGTGAAATTGAAGAAGCGTCTGTTCTCGTAGGTGCCTCTTGGTTCAGAAGAGTATCAAAAATATTGTTCCCGATTCAGAAATCAAGTTTTATCAGCGGATACTTACTTCCGTTCATAAACTGTATGAGAGAGCTTAGTCTGTTTATTCTTCTATGCGACAGCGGTTCTCTTATCACAACTCTTCTTGTTTATTACGATGAGGCAAGTGTTTTCCAAATGTCAAACGGTGTAAATTTATTGATTGTTCTGTTTGTCTTGAGTGTAAATTTAGTAGTAAACAAACTTACCGGTGCCTCTATAGACAAAGGCGTAGGAGGAAATTGATATGCCTGAGATTATTTTAAATAATGTAACTAAAAAATGGGGCAACTTTGTTGCTGTAAACAATCTTTCAATGAAAGTTGAAGATAAGTCTTTCATTACTTTGTTGGGGCCATCCGGCTGTGGAAAGACAACAACACTTAGAATGATAGCCGGGCTTGAAACACCTTCAAGCGGCAGGATAATTATGAACGGAGTAACGGTTTTTGACTCTGAAAGAGGGATTAATATTCCCGCTTCAAAGAGAGATGTCGGTTTTCTGTTCCAAAATTATGCACTGTGGCCTCATATGACAGTATATCAGAATATAGCATTCGGGCTTGAGACACAGAAATGGAATAAAGAAGATATAAAGACACGCGTTGCCGAAATGCTGAAGCTTATGAAAATTGAGGAATTTGCAGGTCGTTATCCTTCAGAATTGTCCGGTGGTCAGCAACAGCGTGTTGCTATAGCCAGAACGCTTGCTCCCAAGCCAAAAGTTTTATTTATGGATGAACCATTGTCTAATCTGGATGCAAAGCTAAGGGGAGAAATGAGAACAGAGTTAAAGCGTCTTCATGCAGATACCGGTTCAACATTTATTTATGTTACACACGACCAGTTGGAAGCGATGACACTTTCTACAAAAATCTGTCTGATGAACAAGGGTGTTGTTCAGCAGTATGATCCGCCCCTTAAAGTTTACGATAGGCCTTCAAATGTGTTTGTAGCAGATTTTGTCGGAAATCCTACTATGAACCTGATTGATGCAAAGGCGCAGGTATATGGTGAAAAATCTGTAAAAATCGAACTATATAATCAGGGTTTTATTTTCAGTTCCGATGAAGATTTCAAGCTGCTTGATTCTGATGTAATTGTAGGTATAAGACCGGAGTTCGTTTCAATCTGTAATCAGGGAAATGTAAGCGGTTCTGTTTATTCCACTTTGCCTGCAGGTATGGAAACCACTATTAAGATTGCGATCGGAGATAGTATAATCTCCTCAGTAATGTTCGGCTCGATAGACTATCCTGTAGATTCAAAGATATGCTTCAATATTGAAAGTAACAAAATTGTGTTGATTGATAAAAAGAGCGGAAACACTTTAGCTTTGGGAAAACTGACAAAATTAAGAGCGTGATGTGATGAAACTAGGCATTCCTACATTTATGGATTACAACTCTGTTGAAGAGCATCTTCAATTTTGCATAGAATACGGATTTGATTTTTTTGAACTTGCGTTTTATTACCCATGGACTCAGTCAGATGCTCTGAATCTGGAAAAACTTGCTAAGCTCAAAGACAGGTACAAAGTAGATTTTTCTCTGCATTTGGGAGATATTGATCCGTTTTCTTTTTCTCCGGAAATCAGGTCAGCGGGATATGATAGTGTTCGCTATGTTTTAGATGTTGCTGATTCCTGCAATGCAAAGATTTTGAATATGCATCTTAACCCCGGTGGTTATGCAACGGTAAAAGGAACAAAGTATTACATTTATGAGCATTACAAGGATGTGTACTTTGATAATGTAAAAAGATTTATCGATTCATTCAGCTCGGAATTTGAAAAGTGCGGATGTATGCTCTGTATAGAAAACACGAAGGGTTACAAAGATTTTCAAAAAGATGCTGTTGAGGTAATGCTAAAGAACAAGAATTTCGGTTTAACTTTTGATATCGGTCATAGTTACAAGTCAGGTGGAGAAGATGAAACTTTTATTCTTGAACACAAATCGTCTTTGAAGCATTTTCATATTCATGATGTTACTTTGGACGCAAATCATATTGCACTGGGTCAGGGGCTTTTGGATTTAGATCGTTATCTGAGTCTCGCACGTGAGTTGGATGCTTCTGCACTGATTGAGGTCAAGAGTCCGGATTGCTTTATCAAGAGTTCAGAGTATCTGAAAAACAAGGGTTATATGTAATGAATCTTGAAGGAAAAGTGATTAGTTTTCTCGGCGATAGTAATACTGCCGGAAGAAATGTTGCAGATATTGAAAACAATCGTTTTGATAATGTGATTCTGAAAAGATGTAAGTTGAAAAGGGTAAATAACTACGGAATAAGCGGTACCCGAATTGCTTACCAGAGGGTGCCCAGTCCAAAGGCCAGACACGATGGAGATTTTTGCATCCGTGCGTGGGATTTGGATCCTGAGTCTGATATCATTGTTGTAATGGGAGGTTCCAATGATTATGGAACCGGAGATGCTCCGCTAGGGAATCCCGGTGATTCTACGAGAGCAACTTTCTGCGGTGCAGTAGAATATCTTTGTAAGTTACTTAAAGATTTGTATCCTGATGCAACAGTTGTTTTTCTGACTCCTCCTCATTGTAAGGATGACGGAGTTCCATCGAGGAATCCTCTTAAGGAAAATTGTCCGGAATCCCATGTTCTTTCAGATTATGTTGATATGATTCTGGAAATTGTTCCGAAATATGGTTTTCCGGTTTTTGATTTGTACAGAAAACTGGGAATTGATTTCAATAATCCTGAGCAATGCAGAAAATACTCTTTTGACGGTTTACATTTCAACGATGCAGGAAACATCGTGCTGGCTAATGCAATTATAGAATTTCTTGAAAAACTTGATGCATTATTGCATTAACTTTTCAGTGGGTGTTTTATTGACAGAAATAAAACAGCTGCAACATTCAGACGGAAAATCCGACTTTTTCTGACAAGTACCCGAATGTTGAAGAAACGCACAAAAAATAGGAAAGTAATCTTGAATAAACGCACAAATAATGTAAAAATAGCAATGAAAAAATGTATATTCTGAGGTTGTGCTTATGTATTTTAAGAGGAAAGTTTATGACAAGTTGTTGAAATGGAAGAATGATTCTGCAGATGGTTGCGCTGTTATGCTGGAAGGTGCAAGACGTGTGGGTAAATCAACAATTGCAGAGAACTTTGCCAAGAATGAGTATCAGTCCTATGTGATGCTCGATTTTTCAAAAGTGTCAGATAGTATCAGAAAGATATTTGATGATATCGGTAATATGGACTTGTTTTTTCTTCGCTTGCAAGCAGAGACCGGCGTGACTCTCATAGAACATCAATCTCTCATTATTTTTGATGAGGTTCAGTTGTTTCCAAAGGCAAGACAGGCAATCAAACACCTTGTCCATGACGGAAGATACCACTATATGGAAACCGGCTCTCTTATTTCTATCAAAAAAAATGTTAAGGATATACTGATTCCTTCCGAAGAAATAAAGATTGAAATCTTTCCCATGGACTATGAAGAATTCTGTCTTGCCACAGGTTATAACTATGATATGTTGAAGAATCTGGCTGAAGCTGACAAAGGAATTGGTCAATCAACTAATCGCAAGCTGATGCGAGATCTGAGAATATACATGGCTGTTGGTGGAATGCCACAGGCTGTGGAAGCATATGTGAATGGTAAAAACTTCATTCAGATAGATGTCATAAAAAGGCAGATTATTAACTTGTATGAAGATGATTTCAGAAAGCTGGATGTCTCCGGACGCATGTCTTCCATGTACAAATCCATACCTGCACAGCTTGCAAAAGGCACAAAAAAGTACAGAATCACTACAGCAATCAGTAAGAGAAACAATACGAAAGCTGATGAGTTCCTATACAATCTGATTGATTCAAAAACAGTTCTTCCTTGCTTTAATATAATGAATCCGGGTGTCAGTCTGAATGAAACAAAAGATTTTGACAGCTACAAACTATACCTTGCGGACACGGGACTGTTTGTAACTCAAATGTTTATGGATCGACCGGAAACAGAGAATATCATTTACTCAAAACTGCTTTCGGACAAATTACCTGCAAATCTGGGATATCTATATGAAAACCTAGTTGCACAGATGATTGCATCTTCAGGGAGAGAACTCTATTACCATACTTGGGAGAAAGAGGGTAGTACCCATTATTATGAAGTGGACTTTCTGACTTCAGAAGGCAGCAAGATAAATGCCTATGAAGTGAAATCTTCCGGGATGGGAAAACATGAGTCCATTACTGCTTTTTCCGGGAAGTATTCTAAATATGTTTTGCAATCATATCTGTTATCACAGAAGGATTCGGGAAAAGAAGGCTCATTGTTATTTAAGCCTTTCTACCTTCTTCCGTTTATTCTGTGACCCATGAATGAGCTGGAAATAAAGTCAGAAGGGTTAGGAGTTGCAGGATGCACTGAATGACAATGAGCTTTTTATTTACGAAGAGTCAGGTGAAATTATCTCCGCTATGAGAGTGAATCACGAGCCGGCTGACGGATACGAAAAGGTGACTTTTGGGTTGGATTTGCCCTTTTTTGAGCAATTTCAGCCTTGAGCTTTGAGCAAAACGCTTTAAAATGGTGATAGTATTCAAGCACAATTATTCGGAATAAGCAGGTCACATTCCGCTCAGTAATTATGGAAATGTATAAAGATTATGGAAAAGACAATTTACGATTATTACATCAATAATGATTTTAACTGTGCAGAAACTACAATCAGAGAAGCAAATTTTGAATTTCTGAAAGAGTATATTGAAAGCATTGAGAACATTGATAACAACAGATGAATCACATTAAACTGTCTTAAAGTCAGTAATACGGAGGAAAGATATGAAGAGATTAACGGTTTTAACAGTATCAGTTTTACTGATTGCAGGATTGTTTGTTTAGCATTTTGGAGGAGATAAACCTATGCAAGCATTGATGCTGGCTGCCGGAATGGGAAAGCGCCTTGGAAAATATACAAAGGATGTAACAAAATGCATGGTTCCGGTTAACGGGAAACCGTTGATTGAATATGCAATTGAAGCTCTTGTTAAAAACAATATAAAGAAGATGGTAATTGTTGTCGGATATAAAAGTCAGGCGCTTATTGATTTCATCAATTCCAGATTCAATGATGAACAACTGAAAGGAATGAAAATTGAATTCATCAATAATCCGATTTACGATAAAACCAATAATATCTATTCTCTTTTTCTGGCAAAAAAGGTTCTTTGCGAAGATGATACGATTCTTCTGGAAAGTGATATTATTTTCAAACCTGAAATCATTGAAAAATTAATTAAATCAGAGAATCAGAATCTTGCTGTTGTAAGTAAATATGAAAACTGGATGGATGGAACCTGTACATTTATGGATGACGGGAACAACATCACGGAAGTTGAAAATGATAATTGCTATAAGACGGTGAATATTTATAGATTTTCCAAAGAATTCTCAGCAAATTATTATGTTCCGTTTCTTGAAACATACCAAAAAACATTCGGAAAGAATGAGTATTATGAACAGGTAATAAAAGTACTGTCATTTTTTTCTTCTACAAAATTAAAAGGATTATCCGTATCAAGTGATGATTGGTATGAAATTGATGACCCCGAAGATCTGGCAATTGCAGAAAACATTTTTGCAAAAGGAAAAGAGAAATTAAAACTGTTGCAGAACAGATATGGAGGTTACTGGAGATTCCCTCAGCTCAAAGATTATTGCTACCTGGTAAATCCTTATTTTCCCCCTCAAAAAATGGTTGATGAAATTGAAGAGAAAATGAGCAAACTATTAACTCAGTATCCGTCCGGAGCAGAGCAGTTAAGTATCCTTGCAGGAAGTATTTTCAATGTTCTTCCGAATAATATTGTTGTGGGAAACGGCGCTGCGGAGTTGATTTCTTCTTTGGCTGAAAACATTACAGGAAAAGCAGCTGTTCCTTTTCCTACATTCAATGAATATCCGGAACGTTTAAGACACTGTGAAATTATTCCGATAAAAACAGACTCAAATGATTTTTCATATACAGTTGAAGATATAATCAAGACTGTTTGTCGGGAGAAAGTAAGTACGGTTCTTTTGATAAACCCAGATAATCCATCCGGAAATTTTATCGAAAGTGAAGACATTTTAAGACTTTTGACAGAATTAAAAGAAATGAAAGTCCGGTTGATTTTTGATGAATCTTTTATTGATTTTGCAGATAAGACCAGACGCTACACACTGTTGAATCAGAAAATAATTGAGCAGTATCCCAATCTTGTTGTCATTAAATCAATCAGTAAAAGTTTTGGAGTTCCGGGACTAAGACTGGGAATAGCGGCATCATCGGATACGGAATGTATCAGACAAATTAAAAAAGCAAATTCAATTTGGAACATCAATTCTACTGCAGAGTATTTTTTACAGATATACAAAAAATACAGTAAAGTTTACTTATCGGCATGTGATTTGATTGAACAGGAAAGAACACGATTCATAAAAGCACTCTCGGAAATAGAAAAAATCAAACCATTTCCGAGTCAGGCAAATTTTGTTCTGTGTAAACTTGAGGGGAAAATCCGTTCAGACGAACTTGCTGTAAAACTTCTGGATGAGGATAAGATACTTATCAAGGATTTGACCGGCAAGAAATGTTTTGAAAAACCATGTTGGATAAGACTTGCAATTCGTGATAGAAATGATAATGATGCTTTGATTGAAGCAATGAAAAAACACATAGAGTAATGTAATAGGGAAATTTACGAATGAGAATCAGTGTTTTCGGTTTGGGATATGTGGGTTGCGTTACTGCTGCATGTTTTGCAGAAAAAAACCTCGTTACAGGAGTAGATGTTGATAAAGATAAAATAGAATGTATCAACAGAGGAAAAGCTCCGTTCTATGAAAAAACTCTTGATGCTCTTATTGACAAAGCATTGAAACAAAAAAAACTGAAAGTAACTTCTGATTATTTGAATGCTGTATTACAAACGGATATAAGTTTTATCACTGTGGGGACTCCCGGAGATAAAAACGGGAACCTCAATATGACATATGTCTATGATGTATGTTCGCAGATAGGCGAAGCATTGAAAACAAAAGAATCATTTCATTCAGTTGTTATCAGATCAACAGTTGTTCCCGGAACAGTAAAAAATGCAGAAATGATTATTGCGGAAAAGTCCGGAAAGAGATCGGGAAAGGATTTTACCGTTGCCTTGAATCCGGAATTTCTTAGAGAGGGAAGTGCAGTCAATGATTTTCTGAATCCCGGCATTGTCCTTGCAGGAACGGACAATGATGAAATGGCAGAATCAATCAAAGGTATTTATTCAGAAATTGTCAATCTGGATGAAAACCGTTTTCTTGTAACAAACATCAGTATTGCCGAAATAATCAAAGCCGTAAACAATGCACTTCATGCCTTGAAAATATGCTTTGCAAATGAAGTCGGAAACATCTGCAGAAATCTTAATGTTGACGGAAAAGCTCTTATGGAGATTGTATGTGCAGATAAAAAACTCAATATATCGGACTATTATCTTAAACCGGGATTTGCATACGGAGGATCTTGCATTCCCAAAGATTTAGCGGAGTTGTCATATCTGGCAAAACAGTCAAACACAAAAATTCCTCTGATAGACTCAATAGAAATTTCAAACAGACAGCAGATACAGAATCTCACTGAAATAATAAAAAATAGTATCAAAGAAAACGGAAAAATTATCGGTTTTCTGGGATTGGCTTTCAAGAACGGAACATCAGATTTAAGGTTGTCTCCGGTAATTGAAATAATAAAGAATTTATATGATGAAAAAAGAATAATAAGAACCTTTGATGAATATGCGGAAAAAACATCATTGCCGGACTGGTTGCAGAACAGTTTTTCAGAAGATATGAATACCCTGTTGGAAAGCAGCAATGTTATTGTGATTGTAAACAGTTCGGAAAAATATAAAAATCTGTGTAATAAGTACCCGGAAAAACATTTTATTGATTTGTCCGGGCAGAATACCGATTGCTGTTTGTATAACAACTGTGAAGAACTGTATAACTGATTTAATATGAATCTGAAATGGATTTTCGGCAGACTGTTCTCAATGAATTTACCGGAAGTAATCTGGAGAGTTCGGCAGAAAAAAATTGAGATTTGTGAATATTTGAAATACGGATTGAAAAAGATTCAGGTAACGGATCATCTTTTCAGAAAACATAAACTTGCTTCAGCAGAAAAGAATTGTTTTGACTTTGCCGATATCCCCCTTGAAGTATCGGAAGAAACGCATCTGTTATCAGGATTTGATTACAGAAAAAACAAAACAAACTGGCATGGCGGATTCCAAACAGATAAACAATGGCCCTATGTTTTCTCACATTTCCTGAATTACAGGCAGAGAGACGATATAGGTGATGCCAGAACAAACTGGGAATTGAACAGACATTTTCAGTTTTCGGAACTTGCAAAAAATTATTACATAACAAAAGACAAAAAGTATTTGGAAGAGTTGTCTTTTCTCTTTGAAAACTGGAACAAAAATAATAACTTTCTGTGGGGGATATCATGGACAAGCCCAATGGAAATTGCAATAAGATGCAGTAACTGGGCTTATACATTTGCTCTTCTGCAAAAGGAAGATAATACCGGAGAATTATGCTCAAAATTGAAAACCGGAATAATCAATATGGCTGACTATGTCTCGGGACATTATTCAAGATTTTCTTCAGCCAATAACCATGTGATAGTTGAGATGTACTCATTGATTCTGGCAGGAGCATTGTTTGACATCAAGGAATTTTATGAGAAAGGAATAACCGTTATTACAAAAGAAATAAAAAAACAAATCTTTAATGACGGAGGAGATAAAGAGCAAAGTCTTCACTATCATGCTTTTGTAATGGAAGCATTGTCTTTGAGTATTGCAATCTGTAAATATACTGATATAGCAGTTCCGGACAACTGGAAAGAAACACTGAAAAAGATGTACATATATCTTGCCGATTGTCAGGGAGAACACGGAGAAGTCATTGAATTCGGTGATAATGATAACGGCAGATTGTTTTATTTATTATCACCTGAAAAAGACTACTATCAGTATGTCTCGGAGCTTTGTCAATCCGTGACCGGTATCAGTGATACAGACAAATCGGATTTCTCTCAATACAAAGAATCAGGACTATCACTATTGAGAAGCAGAGACAGAAGAATTTTTATCGGAATAGACCACGGACCTCTGGGGTTCGGAACAATAGCCGCACACGGACATGCAGATGCTCTCAGTTTTCAGATGTTTGTTGATGGAACTGGCTTCTTTATTGATCCCGGAACCTATATATACCACATAGAAAGAGAAAAACGGGATTATTACAGAAGTACGGTTAATCATAATACGGTAACGGCAAACGGAAAAAATCAGTCAACCATAACAGGACCTTTTCTGTGGAGTAAAAAGGCTGAAGTCCTATTGGATTACACATCTCAGGATGGGCATACCATTGAGATTTCCCATAACGGTTATTCAGACAAAACAAGCAGAACATATATTTTTGATTATGAAAAAAAACTGTCGATTATTGATAAAACCCAAAATACTTTTGTGAAAGCAGTATTTGTTATCGGATCTGATTGCAGAATAAAACCGTTTAATGACGGTTATCTGATTACACATAAAAATACTGAAGTGATGATTACTTTTTACGGAAAAAATATAGTACCAACTGTTGCCGGCAGGTTCTGCTCAAATGAATACGGAACAGAAAAAAAAACAAAGGCGATAGAAGTAGATTTTACGGATAGTCTTAAAACGGAGATAAAACTTCTTGGATAGAAAAATACTTATAATTGTTGAGAATTTATCCGTTCCCTTTGATTCAAGAGTATGGCAGGAAGCAACATCCTTGGTTAAGGCCGGTTATACTGTTTCCGTTATAAGTCCCATGGGGGAGGGTGAGTCGGAAAAAGAAGAAATACTGGAAGGTGTGAACATCTTCAGACACTCTCTCCCCGTAGAAGGAAATACAGTATTCGGATATGCAAGAGAATATTTAACCGCACTTTACAGTGAATACAGACTCGCGAAAAAGGTATATGAAAAAATCGGGTTTGATGTGATTATGGGGTGCAATCCTCCTGACAATATTTTCCTTGTGGCTGCAAAGTTCAGAAAGTACGGAGTACGATATGTGTTTGACCATCACGATATATGTCCTGAACTATTTGAAGTCAAATTCAACGGAAAGAAAAAACTGCTTTACAACTTTATTCTTTTGTTTGAAAGACTAACTTATAAAAACTGTGACTTTGCATTTGTGACAAATGAGAGTTATAAGGAGATTGCAATATCACGCGGAAAAATGAAGCCGGAAAATGTTGCCGTTCTCAGAAGTGCGCCCAGATTGTCAAGGATGAAAATCAAACCCGAAAAACCGGAATTGAAGAAAAACTACAGATATATGGTGGGCTATGTGGGAGTAATCGGACAGCAGGAGGGTCTTGAATTCATTCTTCAATGTGCTGAATACATAAAGTCAAAGGAAAACGATGTTCTGTGGGTAATTATCGGAGCCGGACCTCATCTGGAATATATCCGTAAACTTGCAAATGAAAAAAATCTGAATGACTGCGTTCTTTTTACGGGAAGAGTATCCGATTCAGTTATGCTTGATTATCTGAATACTGCTGATGTCTGCATTAACAGTGACAAGTACAATACGATGAATGACAAAAGCACAATGAATAAGATAATGGAGTACATGGCTCTCGGAAAGCCGATTGTGCAGTTTGATTTAAAGGAAGGAAGATACTCTGCTCAAGATGCTTCACTTTATGCGAAACCTGATGACTGCATGGATATGGCCCGGAAAGTGCGATATCTTCTGAATAATCCTCAAGTAAGAAAAGAAATGGGAATGTACGGAAGAAATCGGATTGTCAACGAGCTGAACTGGGATAAATCGGAAAAGATTCTGACGGAGGCTTTTGATAAATTATTTAACCCCGAGATCCTTTTGATAGGTCCATCTCCGTTTGCTTTTGGAGGAATAGCTACTGTCAACAGAATGATACTGCATTCCTCTTTTTTGAATAGAAACTTCAGAATAGGAGTCATTTCAACATGGAAAGGCAGGAGAAAACACCTGATATTCATTCAGGGACTCATTCAATATCTGATAAGACATAAAGAGCCTGATTTAGTTCATCTGGATGTATCATCAAACGGAAGCACACTCAGAAAACTGATTATATCTCATCTGTTGAAAAAAACTCCGTATATAGTTCACCTTCACAGCGGAAAATTTGCAGAATATTATTCAAGTTCAAACGCATTTATCAAGAGGCAAATCCGGAAATTGCTGAATAATTCCGAAAAGAATGTATTTGTATCCCATTCTCAAAAAAACAGAATAGAGAAGGCAATTCCTCTATCATCCGAAAAAAGTACTGTAATTTACAACGGAATAAAACTTACCGGAATAAAAGAAGAAATAATCGAAAGGAAAAAACATTCAACGCTGAAAGTATTGTTTTTCGGTTCTTTGCTGAAAGAAAGACATATTGACGATTACATCAAACTTGCTGACAGCTTAAAAGAGCTTGATATTAAGTTCCTTATTGCCGGTTCGGGTAAAGAAAGAAAATGGGCAAATCATAATGTGCAGTATTTAGGTTCTGTATCCGGAGAGAAAAAGGAGAAAGTTCTTTATGATGCAGATATTGTTTATGATAATTTCATTGAATCTTTCGGAATCGGCATGGTGGAAGCTATGAATCACGGATGCTGTGTTCTCGGATTAAATGACGGAGCAATACCGGAAATAATACAGGACAACAGATGCGGACTTTTGAACAACAATTCAGAAGAGTTTAGGAACAATCTTATTTCTCTTTACAACGACAGAAAACTTCTGAAAAAATTGCAGGAATCCGCATATGAGAGAAGCCTTGATTTTTCTGAAGAACTGTTTGAAAAAAGCTTTCATCAACTGTATTCCTGTCTTACAGCTGAGCAGAAAGAATCTCCCTGACATACAAAGCCCGGTCAAGCCATGTTTGATGTTTTCTCACTTCAAGAACATTCTTGTAAACATGGTTGATTTCATTTTTATCGGCTTGAAGTGATTTCAACAGACTGATTAATTCACTGTAATCTCCGAATGTCCATCCTACTCTGTTCTTTTCAGTGAATATACCTGCGGCTGTATTCTTTTTTGCAATTATCGGAAGTCCGAGACTCAAATAATGAAAAAGCTTAATAGGTAAATACTTACAGATATCTTCATCTTTTCCGGATAGCCAGATAACTCCTGCTGTAAATTTTTTTGAAAAACTTCCGATATCCGTATAATCTATGATGCTGAAAAAAATATTGGACTCATACTTCTTATTTTCTTTAAGGTCCCCATAGTATTCCAGTCCTTTATCACTGTTGATTGTGAGTTTGACATCAGCTTCAGCGGCTGCATCAATAAGGGGTTCTATATTGTACTTTGTGCTTCTGTCACAAGCTCCCGAATAAAGTATTTCAGGGATGTCGTTTGCTGTGAAAAAATCCATACCGTTGATTTCGCAGCCGGGAGGTAATAACCTGTATTTACTTTGAAATTTTTTCCATCTCGGGAATTGTTTCATCATCTCCTCAGACTGCACAAAGAGAATGTCAACAACCCTTATGAGAAAAATAAATTCCAGTCTGTATAACAGTTTGAGAATCAGGCCTTTAATAAAACCGAACTCTTTGAGGAAAGTTGATTCTTTCCAGAAAATATCTCTGTAATAAAAACCGAGTTTCGCCTTTGTTTTCAGTTTTCTCATATTTCTTAAATCGGCAAAAGGTCTGAATTCAAGGTGATTTTTGCCGGAAATACAAAGAGGACAATTTGCAGACTCGCAGTAAACAAAATCAATTTTGTTCAGTTTTAAGGCCTGATCTGTTTTTTTGCGTTTGTTTGAATAAGATCCGTTTATATCGATTATATTAAAACCGAGTTTCTTAAATGCTTCTTTCATTTTTTCCGGACGGAGTATCGTTCCGGAATTCTTGGCTCTTTTCTGAGGCTCGTATATCGGCTGATAAAAAACTATGTCAGGTTTCAATGTTTGTACTTCCTTTGACTTTTAAATAATCTAATACTTTTCTGTATGCCTCAGAAACTTTTTCTTCCGAATTATAATCTTTAACAAGAGAATATAACTCAAAACCTTTTTTCTTAAATGATGTCCTGTCCGTTATCCAGTCGGAATATGCTTTATCAAGCTGCTCTTTCAATCTTTGATAGTGATCATTTCTGTCTGAATAGGAATAGACATAATTCAATTCCGCCGGATAATCCGTTATTGTTGAAATACAGGGGCAAATAACCGGTTTCCCGCAGGAGAAAGCCATAATTGCAATTCCTGAATTCATAGAACTTTCAATGTCGTACGGAAGAACAAGAATATCGAAAGAATCCACAACCTTGTAAATGTCTTTATCAGACAGATAGCCGGGAATAAAACACAGATTACCAAGATTTTTTGACTTTTCCGTCAATTTTTTTTCATAAGATTTTTCAGGAACTTCCCCCATTATCTTAAATGTGATATCACAATCTTCAAATTCTTTTGCCAGTTGAAAAATATATTCACAGTTTTTATAAGGTTTTATCAAACCCACAAAACCAACCGTCATTTTTTCATTGCAACTATCAGTTCCAATATGTTCGACAGGCAAATAATTTGTATGAGGAACAACAAAAACTTTGTCCATTTTCCGTTTGGGAACAAGATTTTTCAAGTACTGCTTGGAATCTTCTGTAAGAACAATTACCGCCGAAGATAATCTGTAAATAAAGAACATAAAGCACTTAGCAACAATGCTTTTCAACAACTTTGAATTATGAGGTTTTTTATTATGAAAAACCACGACGGTTTTTATACCTTTAAGCTTACATTTCAGAAAAATAAAACTCCATGAGAAATAGAACAACAGAAGTGAAAAAGGATTGCTTATTCCGTTGCCGCTTTCCAACCAGTTCAATATTAAGATATCAGGGTTATCAGGTTTCTTAAAACAAACTTTTGATGTACCGTTTTTTATTTCAATCAGATTACAATTCATCTCCTGTAAAATCTTTTTTTGTTTGGAAATAAAACCGTTTTCCATATTGAATGGATAATAACCTATTTTCATTTTTCTATATCTCCGGCCAGAGCATATTCAAGAGCATATTCATATTACTATGCCCGAATACCAAAGGGCAATAGATGAAAAACTCTCCTGGCTTGTTACGGGCATATCAGTACTTGATTATAATCTGAAAAATAAAGTAGCATCTTTTCAAATGTTGTTGACTTTAATCGGAATAATCATTGCCTTATACAGTTTCTTTGATTATAAAAAAGCATTTGCTTTGTTTTACGGGTATTCTGTGTTTTGGATTCCTTCCGGATATATATGTTCCGTCGGAAGATTTACCGTTATTACCGGAATGGTTATTCCCGCAATATTCTGTCTTGGTTTTTTAAGCAGCAAAAACACAAGAAGTACATTAATCAGTAAACCTTTATTTCCGTATCTTTTACCTGTTTCGCTTGTATTTCTGTCTATGTTTCTGTCCTGCTTTGTTGCAGTATCCGGAATAGCTTCAGAACTCACAAGATTTGTCAGCAATGTTATCAGATTATATGCAATGATTTTCCTGACATGGTATGCTTTTGAAACGGAAGAAGACTTTGACTATGTTATCAAAATTCTGATTTTTGCATTTCTTTTTGCTTCAATTTACGGATTGATTGAGTGTCTGACGGAGAAGAATCCGTTTTTTGAATATAAAAAAGCCATAAGTACAAAATACCTCTACATGTATTTTAAAGGGACTCGTGGATACAGAATGATTTCCGTTTTTGAACATCCGTTCGGAGCCGGAATGAATATGGGTATGTTTATGTCTTTTGTACTTATTTCAATTGTATCCGGAAAGGATATTCCATTTGAGAAAGCAGCATTTATAACATCTCTTCTCTGTATGCCATGTATAATTCTCACAAAGATGAGGTCAGGAATCTTTTTTGCGGCAATTGCCGTGCTGCCTTTTTTCAGAATCAAGAATGAAAAATTCAAACGGTATTTCCCTATTGTTTTTGTATGGTGCCTATGTCTGATTCCGCTCATTATTGCAAATAAAAACATATTCCTGAGTGTAGTGGATGAGAATGTACAAAAGATAATCAAAGGAAGTACCTTTGAAATGAGATTTCAGCAATTTAAAGCTGTCAATGAGATAATGACGAAGTCCCCTTTGTATGGTTTCGGCGAAAAATTCAATCAGGTAATCTCAAACGAGTACACAGAAATTGCCCGCGGTTATGAAAGTATTTGGTTATCACAAATGGCTGAGCATGGAATTGCAGGTGTTGTTGCACAAATAATATTTTTGTTGTATTCGGTTTTTTACATACCGCTGAGATATAAATCAATAGATATTCTCTTTTTGAGTTTGGCATATTGGCTGACAAATACGATTACTTCAATGATAGGATTCAGTGAAGAACTCTATTTTCTGTTGCTGTTCTGTTACATTAAGAGAACAGAAGTCTATAAGAATATCTTTCTAGGATTGAATGATGGAGAAAAAAATACTGTCAAAAAAAATACTGATTGGAATATTCTGGAAATTTTCCGAACAGATATTATCTGAATTTATTTCACTTATAATTTCAGTTGTTCTCGCGAGACTGCTTCTTCCGTCGGATTACAGTGTCATAGCTGTAGTTTCAATCTTTATTTCGTTTGCCAATATTCTGATTTCCGGTGGATTAAACACAGCACTTATTCAAAAAAAAGACTCTGACAATGATGATTATAATACTGTTCTGATAATAACGACGGCTGTCTCAGTTGTTTTATATTTTGTGTTGTTTTTTACATCACCAGTGATAGCTTCAGTTTATGAAAATCCGTTACTGAATCCTGTGATTAAAGTTATGGGATCTGTGCTCATAGTAAATGCAATAAAATCGATTCTCTTTGCCTATGTGTCCCACAGAATGGAATTTAAAAAATCCTTTTGGAGTACATTGACAGGGACTGCCGTTTCCGGAATTGCAGGTATTACAATGGCTTTTCTTGGTATGGGTGTCTGGGCACTGGTTGCACAGCATATAATCAAAGCAGTAACAGATACAGTTGTGGTTTTCATTTCAACAAAATTCAAGGTAACACTGAGATTCTCCAAAAGAAAATTCCAACAACTTTGGAATTACGGATGGAAAGTATTTGTAACAAGTATCATATCTGTTGTTTACGACAATGTGAGTCCACTGGTAATAGGTGTAAAGTTTTCAACTGATGATTTAGCCTTTTATTCAAAAGGTGAAAGATTTCCTCAAATTACAAATTCAACAATTACAAATGCATTATCATCGGTTTTCTTCCCTGCTATGTCAAAAATTCAGGATGATAAGGAACAACTGCTTTTTTACACCAGAAGATTTGTTGTAATTGCATCTTACTGTATTGCTCCGTTGATGCTTGGTTTTCTGGCTGTATCAGATAATTTTGTTTCTGTACTCTTGACTGAGAAGTGGTTGCCTGCATCAGTATATATAAGGATTTTCTGTGTAAGTTATTTGATGAATATCATGACTACGGCACACCTTCAGGTAATAAGAGCCTCCGGAAGGAGTGATATATTGCTGATTCTTGAAATTGTCAAAAAATCATCTTATCTTATAGTGCTTGTTCTGTTTGTCCGTTTCAGTCGTTCTCCGGAAGTTTTGGCTGCCTCTTCATTGGTAATCAATATTATGGCAATGATCATAAACGGATTTCCGAACAGAAAACTGATAGGCTACGGATATCGTTCACAGATAACAGATGTGTTTCCTAATATTATTATGGCAGGTGTTATGGCAACGATTGTATATCTTATGAATAATATCCGATGCAATCTTCTGTTACTACTTACAGTGCAGATAATGGCCGGGGTTCTGATTTATGCAATACTTTCTGTTGTTTTCAAACCTAATGGGTATAAAATGATGTTGAGTTATGCAAAAGAATACATCAAAAGAGAAGCAGATGACTGAAAGTTCCGTATATTTGTTTGTAAGAAGAATATACAGAATGACACTAAAACCTCTTAAGAAGTATATAACTGATACTCTTGAACTGTACTGTATGAGAAAAGTTTACAGAAGAGTTCATAATCAGGACAAAAGCAAGATAATCAATGCGGTTTATATTCTCCAATATCCTGAAATGTTCAACTCATTTAAGTCTGTGTATTATTCAATGCTGAATGACGAAAAATTCAATGTATCTTTGGTATGTGTTCCGAAAATGAATAATGAATACAAAGGAATCCTGTCCGATGAAAATGATGCTTTGGCATTCTGTGAAGAAAACGGACTAAAAGCGATAAACGGATATAAAAACGGCATTGTTTTTGATTTGGCCACTTTATCTCCCGACTATCTGATTCTCATGCGCTCTTATGATTCCTGTATGCCTGAAGAGTATAGTATGAAAAATCTTCAGAAAATTGCATTGATTGCTTATATTCCATATTCCGGAAGAACAACAAAAGGTATTCACATATATTATGAATTCAGAAATCTGTTAAATAGATTCAACCTGTTGTTTGCGGATTGCGTTGAAGTAGTAAATTGGATACAGGAGCATAGACAGAACAAAAGGCTTGAAAAGTATCAGAAGATATTCAATATCGGTTATCCGCGTTTTGATTTGATTGACAGAAAAGAACAGAAAACAAAAAGTTATCATACCGTTTTGTGGATTGCAAGATGGTCACTCGAAGAATCCCATTTCAGAAGCAGATTTTTTGATTACTTGGAATGTATATTGAATTATTTTTCTGTACACACTGATTTGAATCTGATAATAAGACCACATCCGAGGATGTTTACTGAATTTATTACAACAGGATATAAAACCGAAGCTGAAATCAAAGAACTGAAAAGCAGAATAGATAAGATTGAAAATGTGAAATTTGACAATAATACGGATTATCTTAAAACATTTGATGAGTCGGATGTTCTGATAGCAGATTCATCCTCTCTCTTGTTGGAATATTTCTTCACACTGAAACCTGTGGCCGTCAGCGGTATTGATAAAGATTTGACGGATTTCGGTGAAAAAATGCTGACAACTTTCACTGTATTTGATTCCGAACGGAAGTTGATTGATTTTTTAGAAAAAATCTCCGCCGGAATTGATGACAATTATGAAAAAAGGATGTTACTATATAACTGTGTTAAGTTCAACAATAATAAACAGATAGGATACAGTATCAAAGAAGCAATCAAGAAAGATTTCACGGGAGAATGATATGGTTTCAGTGATTATTCCTACATTTAACAGAGCATACTGTATTGAGAAATCAATCAACAGTGTTCTTAACCAGACTTATCGTGATTTTGAGCTGATTATTATAGATGACGGTTCAACTGATAATACACGGGAAATTATTGAAAATATAGACGATATCCGTATCAGGTATTTTTATCAGAAAAACTCAGGTGCAAATAATGCGCGTAATTACGGAATTGATGTTTGCGAGGGAGAATACATAGCTTTTCATGACAGTGATGATGTATGGAGACCGGACAAGCTTGAAAAACAGGTTTCGATTTGCAGTAAATTCAATCCCGAAATTCAGTTTTGTAAAATTGCAATGCATTGTGCCGATGGCTCTGTAACGATTAGTCCGAAAAAATTCTCCGGCGGTTTTTGTGATAATCCTTCCTATCTGTTCGGAATAGGAACAGGAACTATATTTGCAAGAAAAACTCTTTTTAGCGAGTACAGGTTTGATAAAAATCTTAATAAGTGGCAGGACTTGGAATTATTGCTCAGAATAAGCCAAAAACATAAATTGTATTGTTTGGATGAAGTATTGTATGACCATTATCTTCAGAATTACAGTATTTCAAACAAATCCAGCTGTGAGGCTGCTGAACAAATGTTGAAAAAGCATCCTTCTTTTCCCGAAAAATACCATGAAATGTCAACATATATTGCGAATACACTTCTGCGAGAGGCGGGAATGTTGCGTTCCTCAGATATTCCGGAATATGCAAAGTGTCTGAAAGTCAGTAAAAAATTTAATAAGTCGATGTATTTTAAGATAAAATGTATTTTTGTCCGTTTCGGATTATATGAAAAAGTCAGAGTATGGAAACACAAATTCAAATTCAAGATTTATGAAGGCAGTTTTGGAAGTACCTCTTTAATCTGAAAACAGAAGGAGAAATCAAGTGGATATAGTTGTCTTGAATTATAATGATTCAGAATCGGTAATTGATTATGTAAACAGAATTATCAGTTACGAAAGTATTGAACACATTGTAATAGTTGATAATAAATCTACTGACAATTCCTATGACAAAATGAAATCCGTTTTCCGGGACCATCCGAAAGTGGATTTATTGCAAACTGAGAAAAACGGTGGTTATGGATTCGGAAACAATCGTGGCGTGGAATTTCTGGTTAAGAACTATGATTCCGAATATATAGCAATTACCAATCCGGATGTTTTTTATGAAGAAGGTGCTCTACGGGAATGTGAAAGATTTCTTTACGAACATAATGATTATTGTGTTGCAGCTCCGAGGATGAAAAACATTAAGGGAAATTATGAAATGTGTTCCTGGAAACTGCCTTCATGGATTGAGCTGGCTGCACACAGCTCTGTTTTCTTAAGCAGGCTGATTCCTATGAAGTATGAGGTTTTTGAGTCCTGTGAAAATGAAATAGAGCAAGTGGATTGTGTTTCCGGAGCAATGCTGTGCATTAATACAAACTTGTTTATGAAATGTAATATGTATGATGAAGGCATGTTTCTGTATTATGAAGAAACACTTCTTGCCATTAAGCTGAGAAAGGCTGGTTATAAATCCGCATTGCTGTGCCCATATTCTTATGTTCATTATCATTCTGTAAGCATCAGTAAGACATTTAAAAGCAAGTTCAGCAAACAGATGCTTATGCACACGAGTCAAAAATATTTATTGAGGAACTATTATTCATTAAACATTCTTCAAAGAATAATTGCAGATGTGATTATGGGTGTTTCCGTATTTGAAATGTATCTGTATGACAGAAAGAGAGCTTTTTTCGGAACTCAAGGGGAAAGAGCCGATTGTTTGTTTATCAGATAGTCTGCAATCAGACCTGCACTGTTTCCTATGTTCTGCCAACATTCATTTTTGATTTTTTCTCTGCCGTTTTTGAGACTGTTATCTGATATTGACCGGATTATAACATCTTTTATTGAAGCCAGATTGTCCTCAGTCAGTGCTGTTCCTATTTCCGGCAGAACTCTAAGGGACCAGCAAGGCTCGTCCAACCAATCTGCATCATAAGAAGAAGTGTTGAAAGAGTCTGTATATATGACAGGTTTATTGAAAACACATGCAAATTCAAAGAAAATACCGGAAAAATCGGAAATCAGTATGTCGGCCTTGTTCAGAACATCAAAATTATCAATATCATAGTTCCATTCAAAATCACAAAATCTGTCTTTCAGGGGATTTATAATATTTTCTTCCGATATGACACTTTGAGGGTGAGGCCGAACAATGATTTTGAAATCTGTTTGCTGTAAGGCAGATAAGAGCTTTTCTCCATATTTTGACAACATTCCCTTAGGACCCCAGCTTGGTGCAAGCAGGACGACAATTTCAGAGTTGTCTTTTTTGTTTGATACATATCTCTGTTGCAATGTGTCAAGAACAGGAGAGCCTACGGTTATAAGTTCTTTTTCCCGTGCAGCAGGTCTTAAAGATTCCATTTTACGGATGAATTTCATCTGATTATCACCGGTTGTAAGAACGGCATCATAGAAGTCCAGTCCGAACATTTTATAATCTGCAAGCTCATTTACCGTATGTGGAATATGAACATAGAATTTAACATTTTTGCTCCTTTTCCATTGATAAACATCAAGATTAGGAGTTGTTGATATCACAATGTCTGCACAAAGAGTATTCAATCTGAAAAATGCTTTGTTGCCGGTTCCTATGTATTCTGCTTTGATGTATTTATACTTCTCACAAAGTACAGGATCATCAGGACTTAAAGTATAGTAAACAAGACTGATTTGTCTTTTTTCAAACTCATCACAGACGGGCTTGAAAACATTCCGGTATCTTTTATTATCGCTGAATATTACAAACGGCAGATCCGGCATAACAGTCTTTTTCTTTGTGCCGGCTGATACTATGAATTTAAGTTTTATTATCAAAAGCCTGAGCGTAAAAACAAAAGCTGTTGCAATACCTATACAAAGAGTAATAAGCATTGAACCTGTTCCGGGATCTATGTATGCAAACATTATTTATCGGTCTCCCATTTCAATGTCTTGCCGTTATCTGTCTGTACAATCCAAGACTTGTATTCAACAGGAAACTTTTTCTGGTTTCTTATGTTGTTTTCATTCGGATTTGCGTACCTGAATATGCGTACTCCGTTTTCTTTTTCCTGTATCAATTTACTGTTGGTGAGAGGATTTACCTCTGACAGATTCAAGCCTTTCTTTGCTTCAAAAAGAGTATCGGCATTGGTCATAAATTCAGAACTGACTTCTATTTCATCATTGGAATTGAAATCCTTAACCATAAAAACAGGTCTGAAAATATCCATCTTTGAGTCTGAGTCCTTTCTTCCGACATCTTTTCCATGATCTGCAACTATGACTATTCTGGTGTTGTCGTAAACATCATTTTGCCGCAGATAATCCAACCACTTGCCGATTTGTTTCAAGGCTGCTGCATTTATACGATAACTTATCAGATAAGAGTTGCCCTGAAGATTATCTGAGCAGGTTTCCAGTTCGCTATCAAGCAATACATAGGCATCATGTGTTACTTCACTACCGATGAAAGTAAATGTATTGTCATTTGAACTCAAATCCGTCATCTGCGGCAGATAGTAGAGATTGGAAAGTTGTTTCAACATAGTTTCTCCAAGTTGACTGAACTTTCTTCTTGCTCCGTTGTAAAAATATTTCCTTGCAACCGGTGGCAAACATTGCAAGGTCACGAAATCCAAAAGTCCATCACTGCACTGTTTATCAAGCTCGGAATCATCTGATATTGATTTCTGTGCAATGTAGTTCTGATAGTATTTCCCGCCTATCTCTGAATATTTTATTTGCGGATACTGACTGTAAAAATCCGAATCTCCGAATGTTCTGTAGTTCGGCAGTGAAACATCGGTAACTCTTACATCAAAACCTGCATCGGCAAATAACAGCGGCATGACACAAAGTGCCTCATTATGCTTATCAATCAGTAATTCAGTTTCTCTTGCGTTTATTTTTGCAGGAGTATATTCATATCCGCCCATCATTGCTGGAGTTCCGAACACAGTGAAGTTTGCAAGACTTACCGTATTAGGATAATAGACAAAACCATTGAACTGTTTTTTTATTTCCGGATACTCTTTGAATATTTCCGGTACCAACGGACTTGTTGCGGCATCAAGGAAAAAAACAACAACATTTTTATTCTCTTTGGAAAGATTGTATTCCTTATCGATATTTGCAGCGGCCTTGTTGCTGTCTTCTGAAATCAGCTTGAATTCATTCCTGATGGTTTTAACTTTTGCTGTTCCGATTCCTGTTTCTGCAAGACAAATTGCAATTAGTATGAAAATGATATTTTTATAGAATTTGGTTTTATGCAGAAAAAACATTGAACAGATTACAGACAATCCCAGAATAAGCGGGATGATTATTTCCTTTTTTGTCAGATGAAAAAATGATGCATCTTCAAGAGTAAACAGAATATTCGGAAATCCGTAATCCGACTTGAAAACATAAACATTCAAAAGAACAAGGATAAACAGAATAGGCATAAAGATACATTCATACTTTTTTACAGTTTCTCCGAATAGTCTGAAAACAATTACAGGCCAAACAACAAAAAAACCGGAAAAAACAAAAAATGTCTTATGTATGTATGCCATCGGAGAAGCTGTTTTTCCCAAAAATGAGAATTCTGAAGGACTTGATGCAATGATAACGGACGGAATCATAAAACCGCACAGAATTGCTAAGCCGATTCCGCTGAAAACAAGAATTATTCTGTCTGTCTTCCCGCTGTATTCAAAATCTATCTTGAGGGCATTTTTTCTTTTCAGTACAAACAGTCCCGTTAAAAACGCAACCGCAATCACTGATAAAATATAATATGCTTTAATATGATGCTTTTGTTTGAAGACATAAAAACATCCTATCCAAACAAGTACTGCAACAAACTGTAAAATATACTTTTTGATGTATTTTGTTCCGGCAACAAGTGTTTTTCCCAAATTAAACAGGTTGTTGAGAATCCAATATATTACCAATCCGCTTGGAGATTTATACAAAAGAACAAAAAAAACAAGTCCTATAACATACAACTGAACTTTTTCCTGAAGAGAATAATCTCTCGAATAGATGCTTACCGAGAGAAAATTTATCAAGGTCATTATCACAGGTAAAATGTTTATTGAATATGAGTTGATTTTCAGAAGATTATCCGCAAGTGCAAAATCTTTGATAATCCAGAATCCTGTGTTTTTCAACAACTCACAATTACTCAGAAAATGATAGGCTGCAATGAAAAAAGGTAATTCTATAAGAATAGGCAGAGAACTCTTCAATGCGTACAGGGGATTATAGTTGTTAAGACGAAAAAAAGCAGACATCATCATGTACTTTTCGTTACCGACGAATGTCTGCTTAATTGATTTTAATCGTTTTTGAAAAGATTCTCTGTTTTTTCTTTCTTTCTTCTGCAGAGAATCCGCAACGCTGTACAACGGCAATGCAAGAAAGTTTACAACCAGACTTACCCCGCAAATTGCCGTAATGACTGCTGTTTTATTCTTCTTTAAATACCAGAACAGAAAATTGAAAATCCATTCAATCAGTATTTTTATAGGAGATATAAACAGCTCATACAGCATCAGATACCTTTATTCCTATTAACCATTTGCACTGGTAGTTGTTGTTATATTTCCACTATAAGAACCTTTAATATCCAGAGTACTTTTCAAAGTATTAATCTTTTCGTAATTTCCTATGAGAATCAAATCTCTGAGTGCTCCAAAAAATTGCATTTTCGAATTTTCATTTAAGTTATCTACATTGATTTTGACATCCTTCGTACTATCATTAGTGTAAATAATGAAATCTTCGGCTGCCTCAAATTTCAGTGTTATTATGCCATTTTGTTCATAATCATCGGGAGCAAGCAAATAATAAGTTCCTTTTGCATTTTTCTTGAGTATGAAAGATGAAGAATAATTTTCCAGAATTTTTTTCTTCGTTTCCTCATTCATACCCTCGAAGGCTGAACAAATCAGTTTCCCGTTTTCATAAGAAAACTCATAGTTGAATATGTTTTTGTCCACAATACTTTCAACTTTGCAGTCGTTTAAGTCTATTTTATTTGAGTCATATTTCTTAAGGGTTAATTTTTTGACCTTGCCCAAAACTTTAACCGATGCGTTAGGTGCTGTGATATCAATATCCGTTCCGTTTGTTACCAGAATGTAGTTTCCATTGTCGTCAGTTTCAAATTCTATTTTGCCGTCAGTATCTGTAACAAAAGATATTTTGTAGTATGTCTTGCCTCCATCATCTGATTTGAGCACACATGGAGATTCTTCATTGATATTGAATTTCTGCCCGCAATGGGAACACTTCAATGCAGAACCTGCCAACTTGTAGGTATGATTCAAGCATTCATCTTCCGAATAGCAAGATACGGCTGATATCAGTATTGCAAGAATAAGAGTTACAACCGAAATCATTGAATATTTTGAATATTTTTTCATATTTCCTCCAAATCCAACACTTATGCAAATTTTTTTCATCATTTTAACACACTTTTCGGGAAATGTGTAAAGAGTGTTACAAGCCAAAACAGACAAATAAATCATAAGATTTGCAAATCCGGAGATAGTGTAGTAAAGTGTGGTTAAAAAATCGGCAGAAAAATGACAGAAACTTCTTTGTTTTCATTCGTTGTATTAAGTGTCTTTCCTGTGTTTATCCGGACAGGTTTTTATCGTTTGATAGAGAAGGATAAATTCTGGTTTTTTGCCGTTGCCTGTCTGCTGTATTTTCTGACAAGAATATTCAATTTCAGAAAAACTGTAAAAAAGAAGTTCGGTGCACCGGAAAAACTGATAATCTGTTTCCTGATATGGAACATATTGTCAGCCGTTTTTTCAGAATACGGTAAAGTAACGGTTTTCGGACAAACCAGACATGAAGGTTTGGTATCCGTTTTTCTTTATGTGACAAGTTTTCTGCTTGTATCACGAAATGGAAAACTGAATTCCAGGCTTGTATTTGCAATGTGCTGTTCTGCTGTTGTCGTTTCTTCTTTTGCATTGCTTCAGGAATTGAACTCACCGATATTTTACCCTGAAGGTTATCACTTTGAAAACTTCAGGTCTTTATCAACAATCGGGCATGAAGACTTTTATTCGGGAATAGCGTCAATGTTTGCACCGGTTCTGTTCTTCAGTTTTGTTTTCGTCAATTTCAAAAAGGCAGATAAACTGAAGAAAGTTCTTCTTTACATTGCAATTGTTCTTCTTGTTTACACTGTCAGCTACTCCGAAGTATATACAGGCAAAATCGGTATTATTGTGCCCATTGTATTCGGTTTTCCGTTTATTCTCAAAAATAAGTCATCCGTCTCCGGATATTTACTTGCTTTTTCTGCAGTTCTGCTGGGCTATGCTTTTTACAGCAGAAATAAACTGACTTCATTGATTTTCTTAGGTTTAATCATTACCTACTTAATCGCAGTTGAATTCCTGCCTGACGATGCCGATTTCACTCTTTTCAGGAAATTGGCAGTCTTTCTTATTCTGACAGGTGTTTTGGCATTTCTTTTATTTGTTTTCAACTATAAGGGACATAGTCAGTTTTTATTTGAGTTTTCCGAATTTATGCATGGAAGGCTCTCGGACGAAGCAGGGCATGGCAGAGGACATATCTGGAAAACATCAGTTGAAATAATAAAAAATCATGGACTTTTCGGTTCAGGACCCGGTACTTTTCTCGGAGAATTCACGCACTACAGTACTTACAGATCAAGATATTTTTTTGATATGGCTCATAATGATTTTCTGCAGATTGCCGTATGTACAGGGCTTGTAGGACTTTTATTGTATCTGTCATTCGTAATTTCACTGTTCGTGAAGTATTTTAAGAATATCGAAAACACAAATGCTTTAATCCTCATTTCCGGAATAATCGGATATCTGATATACTCATTCTTTGTTTTTTCCATTGCCGTTGTAAGCCCGTTGTTCTGGGTTCTGGCCGGTTTGTTTGTATCGGAAACAGGGAATAATCAGGCATTGAAAAGAAGAACAAAATCTTTGGTTATCATAACTACGCCAAATGATGCCGAAAGTCTTGTAAATGACATTGAAAATGATATGAATTACGGTTTTCTTATTAATGGTCTTATTCTTGTTGACGATGAAAAGACAAAGGAAATTGCAGGTATTCCGGTTGTATCAGGGTTTCAAAATGCAGCTGATTATATTTGTCACGAATGGGTTGATGATGTTCTGATATGGTGTAATTCCTTAAGTGATGGCTTAATGATTCTTCAACAGAACTGTGCACAAATGGGAATTGCAGTTCATACAAACACCGAGCCTACGTTTTATTCAACCGGTAAAAGAAACAAACAATATTCAGAGGAAATCGGAGGTCGCAGGTTTTTTACAACCTTGTTCAATTACAGATTTCTTTATCAGATTGCAATCAAAAGACTGATGGATATTATCGGCTCCCTGATAGGTATTATCTTCACAATTCCGATTCTTCTGATTGTAGGTCCTGTAATTTTCATCAAATCTCCGGGACCCATAATTTTCAGACAAAGAAGGGCGGGAAAAAACGGCAAGATTTTTACGATGTACAAGATAAGAAGTATGTATCTTGATGCTGAAAGTCATAAAACAGAACTTTCTTCTGAAAACATTATGAAAGATGATATGACTTTCAAGATGGATTTTGATCCCAGAATTATCGGAAACAGAATACTTTCGGATGGTAAAAGAAAAACAGGTTTCGGAACTTTTTTAAGAAAAACAAGCTTAGACGAGTTCCCTCAGTTTTTCAATGTTCTGAAAGGAGATATGAGTTTGGTGGGACCAAGACCCCCTCTTACGGATGAATTGAAAAAATACAGTTGTCATCATAAATTAAGACTTTCTGCAAAACCGGGAATTACTGGAATCTGGCAGGTAAGCGGAAGAAATAATGTCAGGAATTTTGAAGAGATTCTAAAGCTGGATACTGAGTATATTCAGAACTTCAGTATTATTTTTGATCTGAAGATTCTTGCTAAAACACTTGTTGCAGTTTTCAGATTTAAAGAGACTTTCTGAGAGCAAATTGCAAAACTCCTTTTTAATTCTCAGGCGTTCTTTGAACCCGCTGAACGATAGTGTGAGAAACTTTAAAATACGACAGTACCTCTTCACACTACATTTATCGAATCCAAATTTACACCTGATTTAAAGTTTGTTTTGCAAGTTGCTTCTGAATTTTTCTGTAGCTTGAAGAATCCGGTTGTTTTTGTATATCATCTATCAAAAAAGACGGAGGCGGAAAATGAAATCAGTTATACTGGCCGGTGGAAACGGAAGAAGATTATGGCCTCTGTCTGTGGATTTGAATCCCAAACAGTTTTTTCAATTTTCTTCAGATTTCAGTTTTTATCAGCAGACTTTCCGAAGACTGATTCGTATTTGCAATCCTACCGATATTCTGACTGTTACCAGTGTCAGTCTGGAAGATAAAACCAAACAACAGCTTAATGATATTTCCGTAAATGACGGGATTGTGTTGTGCGAATCGTTGCAGAGAAACACATCTGCTGCAGTTGCAGGTGCCGTTGAATATTTCAGTCAGAATTCAAAGGAAGATGATATTGTTTTAATAGTTCCTTCAGATCACTTGATAAACAATGTTGATGCATTTATCAACACAGTTAAAAAAGGTGAAGAGCTTGCAAATCTAGGTAGTATAGTGATATTCGGAATCAAGCCTTCATATCTGGAGACCGGTTATGGATACTTAAAGGCAAATAAGCCGGTTCTTCATGGTTTGAAAGTTGAGAAATTTGTAGAAAAGCCGGATCTTTATACTGCCGGTAAATATGTGAACTCAGGTGATTATTTCTGGAACAGCGGAATTATTATGGGAAAAATATCCGTTCTTTCAGAAGAAATAAAGAAGTATTTGCCGGATGTTTACGATTCAGTTCACAGACTGGATTTGATAAATTCAGTCTATATTCCTGCCGAGTCTTATGGAAACCTTCAGTCTGTATCTATTGACTGCGGAATTTTGGAAAAATCGGAAATAGTTTCTATGGTGGAACTTGAATCCGATTGGACAGATGTAGGTTCATGGCAAGGTTTTTATAATTCACAGGAAAAAGATTCCAACGGAAATGTAATTATCGGAGATGTCACAACCTGTAATGTCAGAAATTCTCTGATAATATCCCGTAATGAGAATGTCGTTATTTCCGATTTGGATGGAATTGTTCTTGTCAGGACTGATGAAGTTGTTTTTTTGAGCAAAATGGATTGCCGGTAAAGTTTCAATGAAACAAACTTTTTATGAAAGTTTGATTTTATGAAAGCGGGAGGGTATGGCAATGAAAGGTATAATTCTCGCAGGCGGAGCTGGAACCCGTCTGTATCCGTTGACGATGGTAACATCAAAACAATTACTTCCGGTATATGATAAACCGATGATTTATTATCCTCTCAGCACTTTGATGCTTGCGGGTATTAAAGACATTCTGATTATTTCCACACCTGCAGACACGCCACGCTTTGAAGCGCTTCTCGGAAACGGTCGTCAGTTCGGTATTAAACTTCAATACAAGATACAGCCGCAACCGGACGGACTTGCTCAGGCCTTCATTCTCGGGGAAGAATTCCTGAACGGAGAAGCCGGGGCAATGGTTCTGGGAGACAATATCTTTTATGGTAACGGTTTCGGAAAAATTCTGAGGAATGCAGTGGACAATGCTATGAATAATGGTAGGGCAACTGTATTCGGATATTATGTCTCAAATCCTGAGCGTGTCGGTGTTGTTGAATTTGATGAAACATGGAAGGCAACAGGTATAGAAGAAAAACCTAAGAAGCCTAAATCAAACTATGCTGTTACAGGTCTTTATTTCTATCCTGCCGGGGTGTGTGAAAAGGCCAAGGAAGTAAAACCCTCTGCGCGCGGAGAACTTGAAATTACGGCACTGAACGGAATGTACCTTGATGAAGGATTGCTTGATGTTCAGCTTCTCGGTCGTGGATTTGCGTGGTTGGACACAGGAACAATGGATAGTCTGGTGGAAGCCGCAGAATTTGTTCAGATGATTCAAAAGCGTCAGAGTGTTGTGATTTCCGCACCTGAAGAAATTGCTTACAAAAACGAATGGATAAGCAAAGAAAAGTTGCTTGAATCGGCATCTTGTTATGGAAAATCTCCGTACGGCGTACATTTGAAGGCTGTGGCAGAAGGAAAGGTGAGATATTGATGAAGCAAGTCGGAAATTTCTTTTTTAACGAAACATCCATTGATGGTGTATATAGAATCGATGTAAAAAAAATCGGTGACAATCGTGGCTGTTTTTTTGAAACATATAAAAAAGCGGATTTTGATGCTGCCGGACTTGTTTATGATTTTGTTCAGGACAATCAGTCAGAATCTGAAGCCGGTGTTCTTCGCGGTCTTCATTTTCAGAAAATGTTCCCACAGGCAAAGCTGGTGCGTTGCATAGAAGGTAAAGTATTTGATGTTTGTGTAGATTTGAGGAAAGGCAGCAAAACCTATGGTAAATGGGAGGGCATTGTCCTTTCCGCAGAAAAAGGTAATCAGTTTATGATTCCGCGTGGATTTGCCCATGGTTTTATGGTTCTGTCAGAGACGGCAACTTGCTGCTATAAGTGTGATGAGCTTTATCATCCGGAAGACGAAGGTGGAATTATGTGGAACGATAATGATATAGCTATCGACTGGCCGGAAGTTGAAGAGATCATATTAAGCGATAAAGATAAGAAGCTTCCGTCATTAAGAGATTTGAATGTGGAGTTCAATCAATGAAAGTATTTGTTACCGGTGTAAACGGACAACTCGGTCACGATGTCATAAATGAGCTGAGCAAACGCGGATATACAGGTATCGGCAGCGGATTGGATAAATGTTATTCCGGTGGTAATGGCATTTCTCAGACTTGCACGATGGAATATCATAGTCTTGATATTACTGATAAAAATGCAGTTGAATCCACAATAATGCAAGTTCATCCGGATGTAGTAATTCATTGTGCTGCCTGGACTGCTGTTGATATTGCCGAAGATGATGACACAGAGGAGAAGGTCAGGGCAGTAAATGTATACGGAACCAAAAATATCGCAGATGTCTGTAAGTCAATTGATGCTGAAATGGTTTATATTTCTACGGACTATGTTTTTGACGGTCACGGAACAGAGCCGTGGAAACCGGATTGCAAAGACTGTAAACCGCTGAATGTTTATGGCCGGACGAAGCTTGAAGGCGAGCTTGCGGTTGAAAATACTCTGGAAAAGTATTTCATTGTCCGTACTTCATGGGCCTTTGGCTTGAACGGAAAAAACTTCATTAAAACAATGCTGAATGTTGCAAAAAACCATGCCGAAGTCAGAGTTGTAAACGATCAAATCGGAACACCTACTTACACATACGATCTTGCAAAACTGCTTGTAGATATGATTGAGACGGAAAAGTACGGCTACTACCACGCCACCAATGAGGGCGGTTTTATCAGTTGGTATGATTTTTGTGTAGAAATATACAGGCAAGCCGGAGTGAAAACCAAAGTGATACCGGTAACCACTGCGGAATACGGTTTGAACAAAGCTGTCAGACCTTTCAATTCGCGTTTGGATAAATCAAAGCTGGTTTTTAACGGTTTTGAAATGCTTCCGGATTGGAAAGATGCTTTATCAAGATATTTTAGAGAAACGGGTGAATGGCAATGAAAACATTTCTTGTTACAGGTGGTGCCGGTTTTATCGGGTCAAACTTTGTATATATGCTTTTGGACGAGCGTCCTGATTGGAAAGTAGTTTGTGTTGACGCTCTGACCTATGCCGCCAATGTGCATACACTGGACGATGCGATGAAGAATCTGAACTTTGTCTTTTACAAGGAAGACATCAGGAACAGAGAGGGAATTTTCAGTATTTTTGAAAAAGAGCATCCGGATATCGTAGTCAACTTCGCAGCAGAAAGTCATGTAGATAGAAGCATTGATAATCCTGCAATATTTCTGGAAACGAATATTCTGGGGACTCAGGTAATTATGGATGCCTGCCGGAAATACGGTGTACAGCGTTTTCATCAGGTAGGAACGGATGAGGTTTACGGAGATTTGCCTCTTGATAGGCCCGACTTATTCTTCAATGAAGATTTTCCTATTCATTCATCTTCACCTTACAGTACTTCCAAAGCATCTGCAGATTTACTTGCACTTGCATATCATCGGACCTACGGGCTTCCTGTAACTATAAGCCGTTGTGTAAACAACTACGGTCCGTATCAGTTTCCTGAAAAACTGATACCTCTTATGATTTACAACGCTTCTCACGTCAAGGCGTTACCTGTTTACGGTGATGGACTTAATGTCCGTGACTGGCTGTATGTAAAGGATCATTGCTACGGCATTATGGCAATTCTTGAAAAAGGCAAAGTCGGTGAAGTCTATAATCTTGGCGGGCATAACGAGAAAGCGAATATTGAAGTTGTAAAAATCATTCTGAAAGAGCTTGGAAGGCCGGAAAGTCTCATTACCTATGTTTCAGACCGCAAAGGTCATGACCGGCGTTATGCAATTGACTCGTCAAAGGCAAATAAAGAGCTCGGCTGGTATCCGACAACGATGTTTGCAGACGGAATAAAACTGACAATACAGTGGTATAAAGAGCATACGGAATGGATTGCAGAATGTACACAGAGAGAAACAGTTTAATCCGTCCACATAAAGGAATGGGGAATTCCCCGTGGTTTGCCCTAGAAACAAAAATTCCGCGAATGTGGTATGATGGTTTCTGTATTGTTTTGAGGTAAACATGAGAAGAAAAGACAGAGAAGTCACAGACTTTGAAAGAATCAGATATATCCTTGATTCATGCAAATATCTGCATCTGGGATTGTCTGATTGCGGGAATCCTTATATCGTTCCAATGAATTTCTGTTACAGATTTGAAGATGGAAAGTTGGTGTTTTATGTTCATTGTGCGCAGGAAGGAAGAAAACTTGATATTCTTGAAGAAAATAATTCCTGTTGTGTTCAGATGGAATGTGAAACCAAGTTGATTGAAGGAGCAATAGCCTGTAAGTACGGTTACAGTTTTTATTCGTTTATAGGATTCGGAAGAGCCTTCACAGTTGACAGTCCGGAAGAAAAAATTACGGCACTTGAATTGCTGATGAAAAGCCAGACCGGAAAAGAATTCAGTTTTACGGAGGATATGGTTGCTCCTGTAAAAGTTATTAGAATTATCTGTGACAATTATTCGGCAAAGCACAGAGCATAGGTCAGTTCGGTAATTATGAATACATATAAGGACAACACTTTTGACTGTGAAAGAGCTCTTTACGGGCTTGAAAATATCAGAGTCGTTAATTGCAAATTCAGCGGACCTTCGGATGGTGAATCTGCAATCAAGGAATGTAGAAATGTGGAGGTTGAACAATCATACTTTGATTTGCGCTATCCGTTTTGGCATTTGACAAACGGAAAAATCTCCGATTCGTCTATGACTGAAAATTGCCGTGCCGCATTCTGGTATGACATCAATGTTGAGATTGAGAAGTGTAATATGAATGGAGTTAAAGCACTTCGGGAATGTAATGGTTTAAAAATTAACAAATGTAAAATATCTTCTTCGGAACTATTATGGAAATGCAATGATATCGAAATATCTGATTCAGAAATTACATCTGAATATGCATTTCTGGAATGTAGAAATGTTAAAATCAACAAACTGAAAATGATGGCAAAATATTCATTTCAGTATGTGTCTTCAATGGAAATTTCAGACTCGGTTCTTGATACAAAGGATGCATTTTGGCATAGCAAAGATGTCACTGTAAAAAACAGTATCGTAAATGGTGAATATTTGGGATGGTATTCAGAAAATCTGAAACTTATCAACTGTAAGATTACAGGTATTCAACCGCTGTGTTACTGTAAAGGGCTGGTTCTTGAAAACTGCACTATGGAACGAACAGATTTGGCGTTTGAAAGAAGTGAAGTAAATGCAAAAGTAATAGGCAACATAGAAAGTATAAAAAATCCGAAGTGCGGAAAAATCATCTGCAACTCCATTTCGCAGATGATTTTTGAACCGGAATATTGTGACAGAACCAGAACTGAAATAGTAACTTTAGGAACATCGGATATATTCAACAAATAGGTGGTTTTGAATAAAATTAAACAGTATGAGATACGGAATAATTGCTGCACTAGAATTTGAAGGACTGATTTTTAAGGAAGAAATGGAAAATGTAAAAGAGTTTACCATTTTGAACAAACCTGCATACTCGGGAATAATCGGGAAGAATGAAGTTGTTGTAATGCAGTGTGGGGTCGGAAAAGTTTCTGCAAGTATTGGTGCTCAGGTTATGTTCAGTGAATATCATCCGGATTATGTGATTAATACAGGATGTGCCGGTGCCTTGCATCCAGATCTCAAAATAGGGGATGTTGTCATCTCTCAGAGTGTTGTTGAATGGGATCTTGACTTGCGACAGGTGGGTTATCCTCTGGGCTATATTGAAGCATTGGGTTGTGTAGAAATGAAGGCGGATGAAAAGTTGAATAAAATGATAAATGATTCAAAACTTGAAGGAGTAAGGGTTTTCAACGGATTGATTGTATCCGGAGACCAGTTTGTATCAACAGCCGGGCAGCGTGAACATATTCTTAAGAACTTTCCCAAAGCACTTTGTGCGGAAATGGAAGGCGCAGCCATAGGGCATGTCTGTATTCAGAACAATATACCTTTCTGTATAATAAGAACCATGTCGGATACTGCAAACAGCAACAGCGGAGTTGAATTTGCAACTTTTGCTCCGCAGGTAAGCCGCAAATCTGCATCATGGCTTATCAAAATGCTGAAAGTGTTTTAACTTCAATTACTGTCTCTGATTATCCGGCTGGTACATACTCATTGCCAGAGTAAAACAGTGGCAAAAAAGACAGATCTGCCGGGTACAGGAATTAACGGATGCCTTTACAACAGGCATTTATTTCGTTGAACAGTGCTTGGCAGGTCTCTTCATTTGAGGCGCATATTTCCCATTTTATGACTGCGTCTTCACTTGCGGATATTCTTTGGGATACCTGAGCCCAGTTTGAAACTTCGGTTTCTTTTGAAATTTTATCAGGAACATTAAAACGCATTAAAGTTGATTCAAGAGGTGTTCCGTCTTCCATTTTTTCTATTACAGTTGCTCCGAGTTCCTTCATCCTTGAAGTTACTTTTGCTGCAATTACAGGAATGATTTCAGAATTGTTTTCACAGTTGACAGACCATTCTCTTACTCTGTAAATCGAGTTCTGTATTCTTTTTATTTCCTGATATGATTCAGGTTTTTCTTTCATGCTTTTTGCACAAAGCAAAGCAAAAAACAGAGAAGATTCTGTTTGAGCAAAACCTTTTGAAAAATCAGAGATGTCAAAAGGGAGATTGAGATAGTAGTGAGCAGATTCTTCAACAGCTCCGAAGAAGGAAGGATTCTCTTTCATTTTTGCTTTTATCGAAGAGTGTCCGTTCTTAATGAGTTTTACATTGCATCCTGCTTGTTCCAATTTTGAAATAGAAACAGGATTGGTTTTCGGATCTACATAAAAATCCTTCTTGATACCTTTGTAAACAGACATCAGGTAGGGAGCAATAACAGACATATTAAGGCCGGGAATTATCTGACTGCCGTCAGGGAACATCAAATCCATTCTGTCTGCATCACCGTCAAAGCAGAATCCTAAATCATAATTCCCGTTTTGCATTTCCTTTCTTGTCGGAGCAACTGAACTTTCGATAATAGGATTGGGATCTCCCTGACGAAAATATCCGTCGGGGATAATGTTTCTGCAAAATATATTTGCTCCGGACCTCTGAAATGCCAGTGAAATCTCAGTACCACCCGAACCGCCGAAGAACTCCAGAAGAAGATTCATGCCGGACAAAGAGCCTGTAAAAACTCCGGCAAGCCTCATAGTGTAATCAATATACCTGTCAAGGTAATTTATTACAGTGCATTTGCCCTTTGTACTTTTGGAAAACACCGTTTTATTCAGGTAGTTTTCCTCTATTTTTTTTATGCCGCCGTCAGGTCCGTTACAATAGGCAATAGGTTCAAGCATTGGACCGACTATTTTTATTCCTATATAATTCCCGGGATTATGCGAGGCTGTAATCATCAGCCCCGCACTGTCCGGGTGTTGCATGCAGGAAAAGTAAAACTGACAAGTTGACACCGGAAGAGGATTCAGAAAAACATCTGTTCCGTAACTTGTCAGACAGGTACAAAGCCCTTCGGCAATTTCAGGTGCTGCAAGTCTTGCATCCCTGCAAATCACAACCGATTTGCACTTCAGCGATTCTCTGATATAGCAAACAATAGCCGAATAAAGATTGTTTTTGACTTCTGCTGTCAATACTTCCGATTTTGCCCGTATGTCATGGGCTTTGAACATACTTCCCATGTTGTCAGTCCAATACTATTTCACCTTGAGCAACCAGATTTGTTGTTTTTGCATCAAACATACAGATTCTGTCACCGTTTATATCAAAATTAATTGCCTCATCAATCTTGTAGTCAATCAAACCGAAAACTACGATGGAAATAAACTCTTCTCCGATTTTAATCTTTACCGTTGTTTCCATACCTGCAGGGAGAGTTGAATAGGCAGTTGCCGGAATCTTTCCGTTTTGGGAGATTCCCAAATATTCAGGTCTGATTCCCAGAACAACATCTCCTCCGGCAAAATCGGTACTGTCCGTACTTCGGAAAATGCCCTTTATTCCAAGGAATTCTACGGAATATGAATCACCCTTCTTTTCAGCCTTTGCTTTAATGAAGTTCATTGTGGGATTTCCGACAAAATCTGCAACAAAAAGGTTATTGGGTTTTGCATATACCGTAAGAGGTGGTTCATACTGCTGGAGAACACCCTTGTTGATAAGACATACTTTGGTTGCAAGCGTCATAGCTTCAAGCTGGTCATGTGTTACATAAACAAATGTAGAGTTCGTGTCAGAATGAAGTCTTTTAAGCTCGGTTCTCATTTCACTTCTCAGCTTTGCATCAAGATTTGAAAGAGGTTCATCCATAAAAAGAACTTTGGGAGCCGGAGCAAGAGTTCTTGCAATAGCAACTCTTTGCTGCTGTCCGCCTGATAACTCTGCCGGATATCTGGCTTCAAATTCTTCAATCTTCAGCATTTTAAGCATCTCATGAACTCTTTTCTCAATATCGGTTTTCTTCCATTTGAGATTCTCAAGCCCAAATGCAATATTCTGATAAACAGTCATATGAGGCCACAAAGCATAATTTTGGAAAAGGAAACCGATATCACGCTTTGCAGGTGAAATGTTTATACCTTTTTCAGAATCAAAGACTACATTGTCTCCTATTGTGATTTTTCCTTCTGTAGGTGTCTCAAGACCGGCAATCATTCTGAGAGTTGTGGTTTTTCCACAGCCTGACGGTCCGAGAAGTGTTATAAAATCTCTGTCTTCAATGACCATGTTAAGATCATCAACAGCGACGAATTTTTCAAAACGTTTTGTTACATGTTCAAGAATGATTTTTGGCATATCAACCTCCTACTCCTTTATCAATACTTGCTCCTGTGAGTTTGTTAACCAGCAGATTGACTGCAAGAACAGTAATAACAATCAGCAGGTTCAGAGCATTGGCACTCTGGTCACACCATACCTGCCAGTACTCCAACAATGTTGTCATAAGGTAAATGGAACCTGAGGACAGAAGCGTGAACAGGCTCAACTCTCTCATACATGATGTGAACGGAAGCAGATATCCGGAAATAAATGTAGATTTCTGTATCGGGAAAATGATTTTTACCATTCTCTTCCACCAAGGAACATTTACTATTACAGCTGCTTCTTCAATTTCATTGGAAAGCTGAAGCATTGCGTTGATTCCGCTTCTTGAAGCAAACGGAAGATATTTAATAGAACCTACCATAATCAGCAGAAGCATGGTTTTTGAAAGACCCATTTTTGCACCGATTGCAAGGAATGCGGCACCCATTGCCATTGAAGGCATCAGATAAGGAAGGAATGCCAGATTATCTGCAAGTTTTGCCAGCTTTGTCCCTCTCATCTTTGCAACTGCATAACCGATGAGAATTCCGACTGTACCTGCAAAGAGTGAACAGCAAGCAGAAAGAACAACGCTGTTTTTGAATGCATTCCAAACTTGATTTTCATAGAACAGTCCATGAAGACCGTTGTTTACCGGATAACCTTTATCAATCCAGAATGCCAATGTCAGGTGGCTGTAATCTCCCGGAATGAAAGTACAGGATTCAAGAGCAAAACTTATCAGCGGCATAAATGAGAAGAATATACAGAGGACAATCAGTATTCCTGCGGCAATATATTTCCAAGTCCCGAGTTTTATGTATGAAATCTGACCGCTCTTACCTGTTACGGTAGTAAATGATCTTCTGGAAGAAGTAACATACTGGTTGATTCCGAGAATACCGAGACCTAGTATAATCATGAATATTGCCATGATATAACCCTGTCCGTACCAACCGTTTGTAATGAACTGTTTGAGTGTTGTTGTAAGAACACTTAAACCGGAAGCTCCGCCCAAGAACTGAGGAACAGCATAGGCACTCATTGAGCTTGAGAATACAAGCAAGAAAGTTGACAGCAAGGCCGGCATAACAATAGGAAGTGTGATTTTCCTGATTATTCGGGCTCTTGTGGTTTTCAGAATGGTAGCAGCCTCTTCAAGGTTTGCATCCATATTTCTCAGGATTCCTCCTATCAGAATATAGGCAAACGGAGCATAGTGAAGTCCAAGTACTACTGCACATGGAACAAGACCATATACCATAGATTCAGAAACTTTAATACCGGTCAGCCAGTAAAGCATACCGCTTTGATAGTTCCCGATACTCGGATTCTGAAAGAAGTTTTTCCAAAAAGTTGCAATTGTCCAAGACGGCATAAGGTACGGGAAAATAAAAACAGAAGAAACAAACTTTTTTGCCTTTATATCTGTTCTTGTAATCAGAAATGCAACAATTCCGCCATATAGAATTGCAATTACACTGGCCAATATAGACATTATTACGGCGTTCTTCAGAGGATTCCAGAAGTAAATCGAGCTCATGTCGGAAGCAATCATGCGTTTCCAGTGAAATCCTGTAAGATTTCCGACTTTCTTTCCCATTAATTCCGGATACATAAGGTCTGCAATGTTTACCTTAACTGTATTTCCTACCAGAAGGACTAGAGGATAAACCGTAAAAAAGCCAAGTACAAACACAGTAAGAATAAGAATTAAATTTGCCGGATTTGAGAAAAAATCCCGCATTTTTACCTTGATTCTCAGAGCTCTTGTAGCTTTATCAAGTTCAACCATTGATTCTCTCCTACATATAGTACATATAGAAAGAAAGGGCGGATTTCTCCGCCCGATTCTTTCTCAATTTATCATTTCTTTGCAATTTCTGCGTTGACAAAATCCTGAATTGTTGTCTTGTTAAGTCTGACAAATTCAGCATCTTCGGCAACTAGGCAATCTCTCCAGAATGTGATGTCTTTGTCTCCGTCAGCTGTGTTGACAGGGATTGAAGGATCTGTTGAATAAGCTCCGATATCCTTGCCCCAAGGTGCGAATCCGTCAGCTGTCATGAGATAGTTTACAAAGAGCATTGCAGTATAAGGTCTGTTTGTTTTCTGTGTAATCTGAACATACATAGGATACATAAATCCTGCAAATGGAGCGATGGCTGTATTCTGCCATGCGCCTACTGAAAGGTTCCCCTTGATTGAAGCATCAACATCTCTGAACTTTGAAAGAACAAACAGGCCTACACAACCCTTGCTGTCTGCTTTTGCCATATCCTTACAGATTGTTGTATCTGAAGAGATTGAGAAGTTACAGTTGGCAATGAATTCTGCAACCCATTTGAAGCCGGCGTTCTTGTATGATCCGAGTACAATATCCTTTCCGTAAAGTGCTTTATAGGCATCTGCGAGTTTTGCAGCCCAAGCATCACTTGTACACATAACAAGGAAATTCATGTTGACAACTTCCGATGCAGGACTCTTGAAGAATACTTTGTTCTTCCAAGCAGGTTCTGTCAGCTGCCATGCGTTTGTAACAACCTGATCTGTTGTTCCGATATTATTCCAAATGAAGAGCTTGTTGATGTACTGATGTACGAGAGGGTCCTTATCTGACTCCTGAAGGAAGCCTTCACAGTCTTTTGGAACATAGTTTACGAGAATGTCTGTTCCGTTTCTGTAAGTTTTAAGCTGAGCTCCATCCTGAATCATGACAACTGATGCAACCTTGTTTGAGGAACCCATATATTCCTGAAGAAGAGTTGTATAGATATCAGCATCATTCATCTTTGAACCTACGGCATTATTCTCTGATAGTCCGAGTTCTGCACCGTACTTTGCAATAAAGCCTGTAACGGCATTGGCAATTCGTGATGTGTTTCCGTAAGCAATAAAATCTCCTGTTTCCTTTTTGGCAAGCTCAAGAAGTTCCTTTTCGGACATATTATGACCTGCTTCAAAAACAGATTTGGCAGAAGCTGTTTCAGTTGTTCCGTTTGCAAAGACTGCTGTCAAAGCAATAAGAACAATTAAAATCATAGAAATAGTTCTTTTCATTAATCCTGAACTTCCAGAAAATTTCTTACTCAAAAGAGAAAAAATAGAAAAACCTGCAAATTGAGCGGTTGAGTTGCAAAAACCACTTGACTTGCAGGATTATTTTTGGCTATTATTGAGTAATAAAATATAACTCAATTTTGAG